>NZ_QWES01000025.1:0-52761 GCF_009936115.1 Anaerotruncus sp. 80 | reverse complement strand
TGGCCCTGTGTCTGGTCGCCAGAAAGACCATACTTGTCAACAGTTTCCTGTGCCCAGGTCAATGTTGCTGTGTTAGTCGGTGCAAGATATAAGGCCCCTCCTGTTCTATTTGTACCCCATGCAAGGTTAATATCTCCTCCATATTCAGAAATAGGCATGCCATTAATTATTAGAGTGCCTTTTACATTATCCGCTGCATAAAACATACTATCGACAATACATCCACCCGGAACAGTTAAAATACCAATGTTATATTCAGAGATAGTTGGAGAAGTTCCGGACATTCCCATCATCTGAAACATACCGGACAGATTTGCATGATTATTGATTTTCCACTTATCAAAGCCTAAAAATGTGACTTTGCTTGCTGACATTCTAAAACAAGAAAACATATTATTCATATTTTCGATTTTGGATACATTCCACTTTGATACATCAAGAGCAAATTCGCATTTGTCTGCACTTGCGCAACTTTCAAACATACTTACTGCGGTTTTAACATTTTCAAGATTTAAGTTTTCTAAACCGGAAATCGTAACAGCTTCAGCTTCATATCCAAGCATATAGAACATTTTCTGTGTCGTTGTAACATTTCTTGTATCCCATCCATCCAAACCCGAAATCATAATAGATTCAGCACGATATCCGATTGAATCAAACATCTCTGACATATCTGTAACATTTGAAACATTCCAGTCTTCCATTCCTAAAATGGCTATGTTACCAGCGTTTTGTCCTACCCACTGGAATGTACCATGCATGTTTTTCACATTTGACATATCCCAAGTTTCAAGCCCGGAAATTGTTACGCTCAAAGTCTGACTTCCAAAGCTATAGAACATTCCGTCAGTAGAGGTTACGTTTGACATATCCAGATTTGAAAGTTCTGCTGAAGAAGCATTGGTGCAGTTAAAGAACCATTTTGAAGTATCTGTTGGCGAAATTTTACTGCCTATTTCAACACGTTTTATATTATATCTTGAATTAAACCATGGAACCCCGGTATCTCCAAAGGCATAGTCGTTTTCTGTCCCATCCCAAGCTGGAAATTCCTTGCTGGCCGCACCATGCTTTGCTTCGTTGTTCTCTTGATCTGAATCAAGTTCATTTAGAATGAGAGTACCATCTTCATATAAAACAGTCCTTGTTCCATCAACTACCACAACTTTCGCAACTGCCTTTTTCAGCTTCTCTATAGAAACTTGTTGAGAATTCTGAATCTCAGAATCCTCCAAACTAGAAGCATCTACACCTTCTATATCAGCTTCTCGCACTTCATCAATCGGAATTTGCTCAATAGAACTATCCGGTTCTTCTGCAAAAACCGGGACCGCCATAGTCAAAAGCATAGCCATTATTAGTAATATTGACAACCATCGCTTAGATCTCTTTTTCACATCTTCCTCCCTCATTTCTTTAAAAAAGAACGTCTCAATGGGGACGTCCTGCTCATTAGTCGTTCAGATAAAGGTCGATAATCGTGTTAGTCTGACCAATCAACTCATTATCCATGTCGTAATTGTAAATTTCTGCAATTGCTTGATTCTTCCCTTGTTTAAGGGTGGATGTATCTACAATATCCGCCTGTATTGCATCTCCGGATTTAACAAGTCCGGAATCATATACGTAGGAATCCCCTACTTTAATTCTACATTGTAGCTGCCTTCCTTCATTGAGATTTGCAAAAGCAAGATCCTGCATGGTATCCTCATAAATCTGCACCGCAGAATTGATGCGAATTCTCACCTGCCCGCCGCTTGTATCGCTTAGTTTTTCATCAGTATGCACGATAACAGCTGTTTTGCTGGTTTCAAGCCTGTTCGAGTTTAGGACATAAAACAGTCCTGCTCCCATGAAAGCAACTGCAATCAGTAAAATGATAATCAGTATTTTTTGCTTCTTGTTTTTTTCATTTTTAGTTTCCATTACGTCCTCCTATCTGTCTAAGTAATACTGAATTATATCAGACTTAAGGTAACCACGATACTAGCTGCCTGTTCATGGTTTACAGCTGTTGTTACAACGCCGGTTTTTCCTGTAAAGGTAATATTTTTTGATGCTCCAGCTGCAACACTACTTTCATCCTTTGCAAAGGTCGGACAGGTCTTGATAATATCCCAGGTGGAACTGCCCAATGTCGAAGTCAGCGACAACTTCTTCGCATTTGCATTTAATAACTTAAAGTTGGTAGTTGCGTCAACAAAAGACCATCCGGTTGCAGCAGTAGCAGTAACCTTGTCAATGTTAATAACTCCAGCTGTACCGTTATTGGTGATAGTTACTTTATCAACAATCAAATCAACAGAATTTGCAGAGCCAGTCATATCAATGGATTCTGTCACTGATACATCGATTGCCGTTGCCGGCACAGTCATATATGCTACCACATTGCTTTCATCAGCAAAGGCAGCGACAGAAGTGCTAACCATCATAAGCAGCACACATAGAATAGATAAAATCCTCTTTTTCATTTCATGTACCTCCTTGTGCTTTTACTTACGATTATTTCACTACAGAAACGGTTGTAACGAAGTTAGCAACCTTAGTCTTTTCCTGTGCAGTAGTTACTCTACCAGTCTTGCCTGATAAAGCTACTGTAACTTTTTCGGTTGGGTCAATATTTCCTGCACCAGTGTATGCGCTAGTGGACATATCGTGGTCTCCAGCGACCATAATGCTAATCTTTTTCGCATTAGCTCCCAATCTTGTAAAGTCAGTGGAATCTGCAACTACAGTCCATCCATTATCGCCAGTTACTTCAATGCTTGCTGTCAGCACACCAATTTTGCTATTGTTGATGACTTCCAGGTCATTTGCAACTAAATCAGCGGAATCTGCAGTACCAGTGAAGATGATTTCCTCAGTTACACTAAAATCGATTGCTGTAGCAGGTACATTGATGTAAGCCTGTGTTGTCTGCGGATTAGTTTCGACTGCAAAGCAGTTAACAGCGGTTCCGAGAGTTAACGTTAGTGCGCAAAGCGCAGTGATCATTTTCTTTTTCATTTTTGTTTTTCCTTTCGTTTTTTAAATTTTAATGGTTAAATATATTTTTTCGTGCCAGATTAAGCGACACGTAATGGACTTTCAGTATTGCCAAAAACGTTTTCCATTAGAAACAGATATGTCGTTGACGCCTTTTTCTCTAGTCTTTCTGGTTCTTTAATGAGGATGTTAATGCACTCAGCAAGCCATTCATCCGCATTACTCATATAGTACGAACCGAGCTGTAATCTCCCATTCTCTTTGATTAGCTATTCCAGTTTCTTAATGCTTTGTCCTGGCCATAAATGCCAACTTATACTCCAAATTATATGACGAAGTTTCTTTCACATAGATTGTTGCTTTTACTATGGTGGATGTGATATAGCCACCATTACCATTCGTTTAAAAAGCCCGTCTCACATATAGGATGGCAAGAGTGCGTATTCATATAAATTCTTGACTTCACCGATGGTGTAAACGCTTGTCTCGTTATTTCCTTCCTTTAAAAAACCAGCCACGCATCGAACACGTGGCTGGTTTTTACAAAAAAAGTATTTCGACAAGAGTTTATATCTCTTGTCGAAATACTTTCTACAATGAATCACTTCTGACATCAAAACGCGCTTCAACTCTTTGGGCAATCCTATCAAAGCGCCGCTCGATTTTCAAGCTTTCTCCAATGATAACAGCTGAAACATCTGTAACTACTACAATCATGTTTCTTATTTGGCCTTTTTGCTATTGGCTTTTGTCTGGAATTTCTCATTTTTTATGATAAATCTCTCGTGGGTGCCTTCTCCAATCAAACCCGCTTCATCATAAGCTGCCACTTTAAATACCAGTTTACGTCCATCAATTTCCACAAGTTCGCTTTCGCAGCGAACCACCATATTAAGTGGTGTTGCGGAAAGATGTGCTACGTTAAGCAGGGTTCCGACAGTGCCTTCGTCTTCTCCGAGGTATGGTGCCACACTCTCCCATGCAGTTTTTTCCATCAGTGCAATCATAGACGGTGTTGCAAAAACCTCCAACGTGCCGCTTCCCATAGTAAGTGCTGTATTTTCAGCAGTTACCTTTATTTCCAGCGAGCCTTTAATTCCCTTTTCCAGCATGTTTAATATCCTCCTATTATTTGGTACAAGTCCCTATTTATTTCTATTAGTATATCTTAATTGCTTGCTGACTGCAACAATATACCAAAGATTCTCATTTACATTTTTTCGCTTTTAAGGTATAATTGCTTAGCTAATGACATCTACAAGGAGGATTTATATGAACTTCTATACAAAGAACGGAAAAGGTTTACTACTGTGTATTGCACTCGCTATCCCATCTTGGTTTGCCGGCAAAGCATTCCCGATTATTGGCGGTGCAGTAATTGCTATTTTAGCCGGCATGGTCGTCACACTTTTCTTCAAAGAAAAAGGCAGCTTCGAACCCGGTATTAAGTTCACCTCTAAAAAAATTCTGCAGTGGGCAGTAATTCTTTTAGGCTTCGGGCTGAATCTTAACGTAATTGTTGAAACTGGCAAGCAGTCTTTGCCAATTATCGTATGCACCATTGCAACCTCGTTAATTATCTCCTATACTTTGCACAAGATCATGAAAACGCCAGCTAATATTTCTACTTTAGTCGGCGTTGGCTCTTCAATCTGCGGCGGATCTGCCATTGCAGCAACCGCTCCAGTTATTGAAGCAGATGACGAAGAGGTTGCTCAGGCTATTTCCATCATATTCTTTTTTAATGTCCTTGCTGCAATTATTTTCCCTACTTTCGGAAATGCTATTGGCTTTGATACTACTTCAGGAGAAGCTTTTGGCATTTTTGCAGGAACTGCAGTCAATGACACCTCCTCAGTTACAGCCTGTGCTGCAACCTGGGACAGCATGTGGAGCCTCGGTTCTGCTACTCTCGACAAAGCTGTCACCGTAAAACTGACGCGTACTCTTGCAATCATCCCAATCACTTTAGTACTTGCCTTTATGCGCACGAAAAGGGGACAATCTGCCGATGGAAAAAGTGTTAGCATCAAGAGCATCTTCCCGTTCTTTATCCTTTATTTTATCGGCGCGTCCATCATTACTACGCTTGCAATATCCGCGGGTATCTCCGCAGAGTTCTTTGCTCCAATCAAAGAACTTTCTAAGTTCTTTATTGTCCTTGCCATGGCAGCAATCGGGCTGAATACTGATATCGTAAAGCTCATCAAAACCGGTGGTAAACCACTGATTATGGGACTTTGCTGCTGGGTTAGTATTACCGGAGTCAGCTTGATTTTACAGCATATGATGGGTATTTGGTAAATATATAAAAAGTAAAAGCACGCCTACATGCAGCCAATCTGCAAAGACGTGCTTTTTTAATACTCATTCTTCCAGAATTGCCTCTGAATGCTCTCTATCTAAAATCATAATTTCACATACGCCTCCCAGTCTTGACTCTACTTCTCGTTTCAAGTCAGTCAACACTTCCATCAATTCTTCATACCGTTCTAAATCTATAAGTTCGCAGCATAGCATCGCATTCTTTGTTTTTTCTGTCAGCATGGTGCGCTCAGCCTCTCTCCAGGTCCAGCATCTGCAAACAGCACCGGCGTCGTCTTTGTAGATCAGTTCTTCTGTAAGCGGAGGTTCATTGTTTTCGCCACCGATGACATAAAACATTTCATCGCCATCAGCTTTCGTCAGCAGCAAATTTCCTTCCAAGCAGTCTATGTCCTCGCCGCCACAAGGCATCGCATGGCTCAGAGATACACTGTTATAAATATCCACAATCGGATTAATTGTTCCGAGATGATTTTCCTTGGAAATACGTTTCATCAAAGCTTCGATGGCACATCTTGCGCCCTTCTTGGTCTTAAACTTCATGTAAGCTTCTCTCCAGACTTTAATCACTCTGTTATCTGTGAAGTTAGGTTCTGTCAAAAACGTCAAAGCTTTCCGTTCTCCTTCTCGAATCAGCTCCTCATACTTTACCTCATCATTATGATATTCGTTGGTAATGCCCTTACAGATTACAATTCCAATTTTACAGTCCGGAAATAATCCCCAGAAATCATCTTTACAAATTAGCTTTTTCATCGTTGGTAAACCTTCCTTTCATTCTGTTGATTCAAGTATATTTTACCTGAACCGACCTGTCAAGACTCCCAGTTGCGAACTTACTGCACCATCCATTCCTCAAGCCAAGCTTCTGCAGTTTCCTGAAAACTTTTTATTGCACTGGATGCTGGACCTGCCGCCCTAATCGCAAATCCGATTTTACGGCTTTCCGGTGGATTAAAAGACTTCGCCAAAATGGGAAAATTTAAGTGTCTAAGCAACAGCTCTGGAAAAATCGCAAATCCAAACCCGCTACTAATCATAGACAACATAGTAAAGTCGTTATCTACTCGATATGCAACATCTGCTTTCTTGCCATAACGTTCAAAGATGTCATCTACTTCTCGCTCCGAACTTACCAAAGACTGAATATATGGATACTGATCCAGCTTGCTGGCAGGAAAGCAAGGCTCATCTGCTAAAGGATGATTCTCTCCGACGACTGCAACCACCGGGTCTTCATAAAATTCCGTCACTTCCATCTTTTTCTTTGCAGGAAGGACTACAAAGCCACAATCTACTTCACCTGAGCAAATCATTTCCTCCAGTCTATCATAATCGTCACAGCATTTCATCTCGACCTCTACTCCCGGATAGTGCTTCTGATACTCTTTTACCATGGCAGGCAGCCAATTAGTATGAACACTGCTGAAGCTCCCAATTCGCAGCAACCCAGAACTCAAATTCTTTATCTCATGGACCTTGTTCATCAGAAGGTTTTCACAATTGCATACACTGCGAATATATGGTAGCAGCAGTTTTCCTTCTGCGGTAAGCACTGTACCTCCATAATTGCGAACAAACAACTCTACACCAAGTTCTTCCTCCAAAGAATTAATCAGATAGCTGACACCGGTTTGTGTGTAGCCTAAACTCTCAGCTGCCTTTTTCAAACTGCCCATTTCTACTACAGCTAAAGCCGCTTCATATTTCGGATTCGGCATGTTCGTCCTCCTTTCTCCCCACAAGCAAAAGAGGGGGGGTATAAGTTTTTCTTCAAATTCAGTGAACAATTTCTCGTTTTACATTTACCCTATTTTCGATTATACTATTCTCGAAGAACAAGTGCAAGAGAAAATCCAAGCTCTCTATGTGCTTTAATCGTCATAGCAAGTCAAACACTTCTGTCATGTTTTACTATGCCGACGATGTCTACCCATAAGCGAGATCAAAATAGGGAAGTTGGTCTCGTTTTTTCTTTTTAAATATTTTAATCCTCTCCTCGTATGTCTAGGCTTCAATATTATTTCTGCCTTTATTTTTTACAAATAGAATCAATATAAGCATAGCTGCGCGGGGCGGCAATTGACAGCCAGTCCGGCTTCATCATATAAATCGCAAAGAGTTCTGCTGCATACTCTGTCTGCGTCTGATAGTGTTCTCCCAAATTCAGTCTTCTTCTCTCTGAGAAACAAGAGAAAAATGATTTACCTGTACCATCTAACAGCTCTGGCTGCAGTCTCGTCATGACATGTCCCACCTCATGAAAAAAACTGCCTTCCAACAAATAAGGTCTCTCTGTTTCCTTCAAATAAATTCTTGGTCTTTTTTGTCGACTAGTTGTATACCCACTATAACCTGCTTCTTCAAAAGCATCATTTGGTAATTTCTGTGTTATGGTAATTTGTAACCTTCGCAGATTGCAATGTTTCCTCACTTTCTGCGGAAGCATTGCATATTGATACCTCACACGATTTCTAACATTTTTTTCTTTCTCCATAGGCTGCTTTATTTTCAAAGGAAATTCCACAGCTCGTACATCAATAATAGCTTTCTCTGCCTTAGAAATAAAACCTGTCTTTCCATTCACAAATACTTTATACCAGTTCTTCGTTTGCCCAATAGTACAAATGGCATTTTCTTGATATTCTCTGCCACTACTGTTTCTACAGGGGCTATCATAAACCATCACCCCATCATCAAAGATTAGTTCTTTAAAATATGTACTGCTTGTATAACTCAGTTCTGGCTTTATATTGGTTAAAAATTTCCCGTCAATATATGTTTTTTCTCCAAAAAAGCGGGTTTCATAATAGGTGCGTATCTTTCCATCTTTATCTTTGTGCCTGCTTCTCCCATATACTGCCACACCTTCACCTTCTCCATAAACACCCAGGATATTGCTATACTGGGTACCTTTGTAATAACTACTAAAGCCTGCTTTCTTGAAATACATCTTCTCTGCTGTTCCTGCATAGCCTATCTTAGCCTGCAGACAGAATAAAACACATATTGTAAGTACTATGATAACTACTCTGACACCTAAATTTTTCTGTAATGCACCTTTAATCATCCTGCTCTTTTCTCCTTCTGTAAATCGTTACGAAAACATCACCTGCCCCAAACAAAACCAAAAGGTAAATTCCCAAGGACTGTAAGTCTCCTGTTTCTGGAATTATTATTCTACCTAATTGCTTTGTTCTTTGTTCTGAGTTAATCATGCTTTCTTCTTTTTCAGATTCATTCTTTGGAATCTCTTCCGGCTGAATTTCCACCGTATCCTGTATATAAACACTTTTACTTTCCGGAAGATTAAGATATCCTCCGGTCTCTGTCTGCATATTTTTTTCTACTGCACAAACCGGGGCAGCCATCGTTAAAATAAACAACAGTATACTAAACAGGAAGCAATCCATTCTTAAGATTTTTATTCTCACTCTATCCTCCTACTCTGCCTCCACAGTTACAGCCAAACTTGCAATATGTTTCCTGCTAAGCGGCACACTGACCATACCAGTTTTCCCTTTAGTTTAAACTTTCTCTGCTGTCTCTTTACCCTCCCTTCTCTGCTTGTATAGTTTTTTCTAGCTAAGTTTATGTACTCTGCACGCTTCCTTCCGTCACAAAACTGCTTGAAGTAGCCCCCATCGTTAATACAAGTGCGCAAAGCGCAGTCATTATTTTCTTTTTCATTTTCTTTTCCTTTCATTATTTAAAATTATATATAGCTTTCGTGTCTCCCGTTTCTTAGGCAACATGCAACGGATTTAATATACGTTCAGCACCTGTCGCATTAAAAACAAATAGGATCTAGGGGCCTTTTCTTTCAATTCTTTTGGAGATTTCACCAGTACTCGCAAAATTTCAGCCGCCCATTCTGACATGGACTTTGCATAATATGGCTCTAACTTCAATTTCCTTTGCTCCAGCAGCAGTTTATCCAAGTCCTTATCTTCATTCAATAAATACCTGGTGACAGCATGTCCTACTTCATGGATAAAGCTGAACTCAATCCCTTCATCTTTCAAATAGATTACAGCCTTGTGAGGTCGACTTTCTGTATATCCCAAACTTCCGTTTCCTTCAAAAGGCTCTATAAAATGTTCCTTGCAATAAATTTCCACATTTCGCTGCATCAATCTCTCGCGAATTTTCTGAGATAATTGTGCATACTGCAAATAAATTCTTTCTTTCATATTGGTTCGCTCTGCTGTATCAGGATACTCTTTGTCAGAAATCCTAATCGGAATATAATCAGGTTTTCTGACATTTTTGATGGAATCCGAATTTTTTCGAATATAACCGATTTTTCCTTCAATATAAACAACATACCAATTTCCAGCCTGTCCGATAGTATAAATGCTGCGGTCCTTTGTCTTTAAAACTTTGCCTGAAATGCTTGGTCTGTCATGAATTTTTATTTTATCGTCTACTTTCAATTCTTTAAAAAGATATCGAATTGATACAGGTTTAGCTGGTTTTCTGGAACTCACCTTAGATCGAGGAATATAAAGAATTTGTCCCAAACATTCCACCTCATAATAGTAGACCTTTCTACCGCCAGATAAAATCGCCTTTACAAGACCTTTTGTGGCTACTTTTTGGTTTTTTCCAATGGGCACTACCGCATATCTTGCAGTTTCATGCCCACTACTATATAGCCAGGTCTGTTCTTTGGCATACATGATTTTTTCTGTGTCTCCAAAAGAAACTCTGCTGTTTCCCAAAAGCAACAATCCAATAAAAAATACACTGATTACTTTTCTTTTCATATATTCCCTCTTATTTCATTTGAATTTAAACTAATACCAACTGCTAACAGGTTCGCATTTTATTGACATATGTTCAAAACCCTGTTATAATACTTTTATAAATAACATATGCTAATAATGATGACAGAAGGAGCTTCCATGCCGAGACCCAGAAAAAACAGAATGGTAAACACCATGCCGACAAGCGAAGGCTTTATTCCGGCAGGCTATGAACCAGAATGCTGCAGCAGACTTTCCTGCGTTACCATGACCGTAGATGAATATGAAACCATTAGACTCATCGATTATCTGGGTATGACCCAGGAAGAGTGCGCCGCTTCTATGCAGGTATCAAGACCTACGGTGACTAACATTTACGAGTCCGCACGATACAAGCTAGCAGATGCGTTGATTCATGAAAAACCACTGCTCATCGGCGGAGGCAACTATGATATCTGTCATAAAAACAAAAAAACAGCAACTATTACAAAGGAGACTACCACGATGAAAATTGCAATCACTTACGAAAACGGGCAAATCTATCAGCACTTCGGTCACTGCGAAAACTTCAAAATTTATCAAGTCGAAGACGGCAAAATCCTCTCTTCTTCCATTGAAAATGCTGCTGGGAGCGGTCACGGCGCTCTGGCTGGATTTTTGAAAAATCTCGGTGTCGATGTACTGATTTGCGGTGGCATCGGCGGTGGCGCACAAAATGCGCTGGCACAAGCTGGAATCAGACTTTACGGCGGCGTATCTGGCTCTGCTGACGAAGCTGTCCAGGCACTGGTCGACGGTACTTTGGTATATAATTCCAATGTACAGTGTAGCCATCACGGCGAAGGTCACACCTGCGGCGGCGGAAATTCCTGCCATCACTAAGGTTTACTTATTACAATTTACACAAAAGGACTGCTTTCGTCATAATACCCCCAAAGCAGTCCTTTATTCTTCTGCAATATCTAGTTTTCCTTCCTCCCTACGATAAATATAAACCGAATCAGACAAGTATTCATCCCTGTCCACAAATCTTCCATTAACCCTCAAAACCGTTTCTTTCAGGTCATCGACTTTCTGTCCCATGTCCCTAACAAGCATCACTTCGTGAATAGAAGAAGGTAGCACATAAATATCTGACTGAAATCCCTCCGCCATGCTTTCCAAAACACCTGGATACAAAATCACAGAAGCGCCCATGGTCTTCTTATGATTGGTCAGCATATAAAGTATATCCGGAATACCTGAAATCCGAAGTTCCATTCGATATTTTGTATTTTCTGAAGCTATTTTGTATAGTTCCTCTTCGCATAGCCGCATGTTCTGCGCCAAATTATTCGTAATAACTGCGCTGTTAAAAGTACCGTCAGGTAAATCCACCATAAGCCTGTAAATAACAGAAAGGTTTAAAAAGTGTCTGTGAGGCACACGAGCCAAAAGTTCCGCGTTCTTCTCCGTATTAATCAGCTCGTAAATGATATTTTCCTTTTTTTCTCCTTCGTCTACAAAAGAGCTCATTTCATCTACATGGGCAAGCCCGTTAAGATATTCAAGTGCAATCATTCTAAGAACACTGTCAAAGGGCTGTCCGCTTTGATAGTATTTGTAAAATCTGTACAGATACAGCATGGTCGATGCGCCTTTCTCTCCTCTTGGGAAAATCATCAGTGCTTCCAAAGGCTCGTTGACTTTATAAACCATCTCTGTTTTAAGCTCCCATTCGCAGTATTTTTCCGGTAAATATCCTTTAATATTTTTGATAACTTCTTCTTTAAATTGCATATAATTCATTTTTATTCTCCTTTTCCACGAAAAAACTGCCCGAATTCAAATGAATTTCAAGGCAGTTACTCGTCTCATAAACTGTGTATTGCTGTATATTGCTATACCTTATCTGTAATTGTTAATATTCCCATAAAAGAAGGATTTTTCATCTATGGCTCGCATCGTTGCAAGAACTCCGTCGAGATGATCAAACTCGTGCTGAATCAGTTCTGATAAATCTCCTTTCAAGTGCATTTCCTGTCTTTTCCAGTTCATATCGTAATATGAAATGATACACTCTTTATGCCGTTCAACTTTGACTAATAGACCCGGAAATGACATACAGTCGTCCATAACTGTCATCTTTTCCTCTGTAGGAAAATGCAATACTGGATTGATGAACACCTGTGGGTTATCCACATACATATATAAAAGTCTTTTCTGTATGCCAATCTGCGGCGCCGCAATGGCACGTCCAGCTCCGTAGATTCTCTTGTACTCCATCATCGTGTCATGCAAGTCGGAAACGACAGTTTCGATGTCTTTCAAGTTCTCTTTTCGATACTCTGTACAGGTCACATAAAGCCGCGGATCACCCAAAAGCAAAATATCTTTTATCATGTTCTTCACCTCTTTTACATTATTTTCAGATTTCTTTGATACATATTTTACCATACTGCATCTGTAAATGCAATCTGCCTACTCTGCCCCACCTGCAGAGCTGGCACTCCTTCTAACCGCGCTGACACGCAAATCCTCAAACTGAAGTAAAACTATCACCCTGCATTCTCCGGCTGCAGTTTTACTGCATTCGATATGCCACTTTGCCTGTTCAGACTTCTGCCGCAGATTCTTCTCAATGACACTCACCGCTGCAGACTTCGCCGAAATCTTTGATGCGCCCTGCTTCAAAGCGTATTGCCCCGCAAAAGCCGCCTCTGCTGAGACTTCACTTAAATATGCCTTGGTTCTCAGAATGTGGTTACACTGCTGCTGATATCCGAGGATCGTGAAAACAAAGAGTAAAATCGACATGGTTATCATCATATTTTTCATGGACTATCGACCTCACGCTCGCTTACTACCGTTCTATCAAGCCGATATTCAAAATAATTTCTTTCACTGTCAATATTCCAAAATTTTGCCATGATGATAACAGGTTTCACTTTCACCTCCACCTGATACGAAGTCGGCTGTCCTCTTCCTACAGGTGTTCTTGTCCCCCTAAGTGTAATTTCTTCCTGCGCGCAGTGAAAAACCTTTGCCAGCTCTTGACGCAGCCAGCTTTCACTGGTATCAGTAATGCAGCCGTCCACCTTCACCATATCCCGAAAAGCGGCGGCTGCCTGATCTGCTGCAGTCATCTTGACATAGAGAAGCTGGCTTTGCGTAAATTCCATGAGAACTGCCAGAAGCAACAGCATACTCGCCACCGATGTTATTAAATTCTTCACACGCCGCACTCCTCTTGATACAATTCTATGTTCCTTTCCATAACCGCACTGCCGGCGCTTTTCAAACTGTCCTTATCCCCTGCAATCATTGAAAAAAGGAAGAATCCCAGCACCATAGTTCCTACAATAATCAGTAAATCCTTCATTGCTATTCTCCGATTTCCATGGACTCAATGCTTTCAACACCCTGCTCCACCACTCCTTGGGCTGCTTCCTTCAAAGACACTTCGCCTTCGCCTAAAACCATAGTGTTGACAATGATAACACCCAATAAAATTGTTCCAATAATAATAATTAAATTTTTCATCTCTCTCCTTCCTGACTAACTTACTCTTCCTCAATAAAACATCTGGTCGATCATCTGCAGCGTATTCATAAACACAACTACAATAGTAAAATTCAACAAAATCGAAAAAATGGTCGCAGTCGCTGCCATGGTGGTAATCAGACTCTTTCTTTCTGCCTTGCTCATACCTTTGGTCATACGCTCTCCCATCAGGGCTTCCTCAAAAGCGGTCATATGCACAATCAGTTCCGCCGGATTGATTTTATCGATTTTAGAAAGAACAGCAGCAAAGTTTGCTGCAATTTTTAGCGGCACCTGCTCAGTAAGAATACGAAAGGCTTCCTCCCCCTGTCCAAGACGATATGCCGACAGAATATCCGCATAAGTATTTTGAAGCGCTCCGCTGCACTCCATTAATTGTTCCAAAATAAAATCAGCAGACATGGGAAGATCCTTATGCACCATAGCCAGGTTTTTCAGTACAATGCAGCTGCTATAAATCTCTCGCTCCATCTTCTGGCTCTGAAACAGTCGCCACCTGGCTAAAATTTGCTGTTTTCCCTTGGTTTCTAGCTCCGGCAACATCTTGCTTGTATATGCTGCCAGTCTTCGCGCCTTAAATAAAGGCGTTGTCTTTATCTTCATCGTAACCGCCTTTCCTAAATGTCCATCTTCTCTCTAGACAAAAATACATTGAGTAGCAGGCTAGCCAAATACATCATGGTCATAATTAAAAACCACTGCAGTCCCAACACTGTGCCAAACTGATACCGGATAAATTTTGTCGGCGTAAAGCCAAAATACCTGCACGCACCCACCACGGTCAAAAGAAAGCTAACCGGTGCTAAGTACTTCAAAATCAGCTTAGCCTCGTTATTTTCCCTTTTTCCATGCTCGATTACCTTACGGCTTTTTATCATCGAGGCGAGCAAATCCTCCAATGCGTTATCGACTCGAACACCGTATAGATAGGCGAAGAAGATATTGGTAGAAAGGGCATTACCCCATGCCGTATCAATTCCATAGCGGAAAGCTGTAAGATGTTGATCCACTTCCTCCTTAGTGACAGACTTCTGCAATCCCTTTGCCAGCTGCAGCAAAAGCTTTCTGGACTCTGGCGCTTTATCCAGCTCCGCCGCTGTCACTTCGATGGCTTCTTTGATATTAAAATCATGAATTTTGTAGTTGTTGAGAAGTTCCTGCAAAAGTACGTCTCCTTCCTTTGAGCGGGAAACCCGACGCCCGTAAAGCCTTGCCATGAGAATAGTATAGGGTAGCAGCCCCATAAAAATCCCACAAAGCAGCGCCATAAAAGGACCTGTTGCAAGATAAGCAGCTAATCCGCTCCCTGCCCCAAGAATAAGGCTAATCAGATAGAAATTTTCTAAACTTGTGAAAAATTTTTCTGTCTCCGCTCCTTCAATGACCAGCGCAAGATGCTGTCCCAAAGGGCTTCTTTTCAGAAAAAGATTTTCGCTTGTAACTTTCTTTAGATTTCTCCTAATATATACTCTGCTGCGAAAAGTCATGTACAGGCTATGTAATGCTGGCAGCTGCCAAATACAAATCCCTGTTAAGAACAGCACATACAAAATCTTATCCACAGGTGCCTCCTTCTGTCTGGTAATAAGCAGGAAACAGCGTTTCTGCCTCCGATTCTGCCATCGGCATATTCGCTGCCAGCTGCGCCAGCAAAAGGTTCATCTCTTTGATTTCTTTTGCAAGCTGTGGATATTTCTCTGCTTTCTCAAGACAAGGATTTGGATTCCAACGCCATACTTTCTCAAAAAAATCGTAGCTACACAGCTTTTTTGCAGCAACTTTATCCTGTTTCACATCATAGGAATATTGCCAAATTCCCTTCAGCACCTTCTTCGATTTGTCCTCAGGCACCTGAGAAAGTTCCAACACATAGTCAAAATTTTTGTATACCTGCGCAATCACCTCTCTCATATCGCCGCCATAACTTTGACAAATCTTGGATGCCATTTTATACGGTACATTGACTGCGTCGTTATCGTGAATGGTTCCCTTACTTCTGGTCGTTCCCGTCGATGTAATATCCAGTGCCAAATAAAAGGCTGGCCCATCGCGCATTTCCTCCAGCAATATATAATCATTGTCACCACGAAGAAGTGATTTTGTAATGGAAGAAAGGCGCTCTCCATCAGCAACCAGCTGCATAATCGGCGCCTTCGGCATAATCTCATGCCACGGTGTTTCCGGATCAGTGGCGATAGCAAGTCCCTCCAAATTCGGATCTTCATACTTCTGCCAAACCTGCATAAAAGTAGTCTTCCCCGACCTGACCTGTCCGGAAAACAGCACATTAAATCCAATTTCTATCATCTTGTAAAACAGTGAAATTGCTGCTTTGGGGATGGTGCCAATCTTTGCTAAATGTTCAAAGGAAAGCTCCGGCAGAATATATTTACGAAAGACCATAATATCCTGCCCCTCCTTGGTTCTATCTCCGGAATAAATGGTAATTCTGATTCCGTTGTTCAAGTACACCTCATGAAAGCCGTATTCCAGTCTCTCATAAGGAGTCGCTAAAAGCAGAGTTCTTTTTAGCTGCTCTCTTCTCCTTCCGGGAATCCTTTGAGGCTGCAGCTGAGATTTTCCGTCAATGAGGCAGTAAAGTCTATCTCCAATCAGTTTTGCTGATGAAGACTGCCTGTACTTTTCATCCATGTCGTAAGCCCAAGGCGCAAGACCGGAAAGACCATAAGTTTCTGCAAAAATCCCTTCCGCCAAATCCGGATACCACGGCGGATACCAGCTATCTGTCAGTTTTTTCTCTCTCAAAATCTCCTTAATTTTTTCCTTATAAAAAGCTGTCTCTGCTGAAAATCCCATCATAGCCCGTTTCTCCCTCTCCAGCTTTCTGTTCTTTGCCATATCGTCAGTTTCGTCCCATTCCTTGTCAAATTCTGCCTCCACAATGGAACAAATTTGACGAAATCGCGCTAGCGGCTCTATCTCATCCGACTCCTCCTTGTGCAAAACTTTGCTCAAATACGCTTCTAAAGAAAATGCTTTTTCCATATCCCCTCCTTCTTCCCTGCCGGTTCAAAGACATCCGCTAAAGTTTCAACTCCTCGTGCAAACTTTCCATAGCGCAGCAGGCTTTTATTTTCCATCTCTGCTTGCCAGCCGTATTCCACATAAGGCACCGTAAAAGCCTCCTCTATTTCACACAGCGACAAAATATCGTTTTTCAAAAGCAGCGCCGGATCTTTCAAATATTTATTGATTACTAAATCTCCTCCCTTCCCGAGAGGCTGCACGATATTCTTCTGCAGCAGAATCAGTCTGCGAATAGATTTGGACTGCTGGGTTGTCATAAAAAATCTGTGGTCCGCTGTATTTAGAGCTGAAATGGTAATACCAAGATTTGCGTCACTGCCACCATCGATAACTGTATAATCAAAATCATCTCCTATCTCAGAGAGGAGTACTTCGAAGGTGTTCTCAGTAAAATACCCGGCAGCGAGCTGGTTTCTCACGCCGGGCAGTACCCATAATCCTCTGACCTCTTCCAAATTCTGATACATATCCTCTGCAGTCACCTTTCCACTTCGAATCGAAGCTTTTAAATCATCGATGGAATGCCTGCTGCTCAATGGCAAAAATTCCTCGCCAAACTTGCCGCTTCCCATCAGATAGAGCACTTTGTTTCCCCTCTGCTGCAACACTTCTGCAAAAGACTGCGCAATCATGGTCGTTCCCACCTGATTATCGCCGCCAAAAAATCCAATTATTTTTTTCATCTGTCCTCCTTTCTAATGATATACCAGTATCATCTTTTCCCCGCTTTCTGCCGCTTTAGACAGCTGCTGCGCCTGTTTATCAGTGACTACAATTTCTACACTGTGATTCTCTTTATCGACAAGGCGCACCGGTGCAGATGTTACAAGTCCGCTGCCAAGAAAAAAATACGCATCGTCTCCTCGTCGAAGTGATGAAGGTAATGCATAAAGCCACTCTTCGGGTACTGTCAAAACGTATTTTCCTTCTTTTGCGCCGGACACAAGTTCTACCTGAATAAAATATTCCTGAAACAGGGGCAGACCTTTATGAATAAAGGCTGCCGCCTCTTTTCCAACCAGCGAATTCTTCTCCCCCGGTGTTATAAAATCTTTTTCTGATACTTTCATCTTCACAGTCTGAAACATATCCTCTCGCAAAATGGTGCCTTTTGCCACATTCTTACTGCACACTAGCACCTCATCGTAAAGAAACTGCGCTTTGCCCCACTTTTCCCAGGTAACCAGCGCTGCTATGCTAACCGCAATAAGCACGATACCGATGATTCGTTTTCCTCTGTCCAAAGGAAACCTCCTTTCTTTTCAAAATAAAAAAGGATAGAAAAAGGACCGCCCTATGGGCGGCCCTCGGTCTATTTCCATTCACCTCTATCTATCCGTAATATCATAATAGCACATTTTTTCTCCCCTTACAATACTTTTTTTAACATTTTTTAAATTTTTTTCCAAAACATCTTACATCATAGATAAATTCTTTGCGACCGTATACAGAAACCTCTGTTTCCAGTATCTCCACAGTTTGTTCGGAAATGCCTTTCCGGTATTTTTGAGAATCAGATTGCTCAGAATAAACGAACGATATTCCTCTGGCACCATGCTCAGCGCCGCATGAATGCCGCGAATCCTTTCTCGCAGCACAGCCCTCTCTACAGCTTTTTCTTCCGTCGGACGATATAAAACAAAATTGCTTGTTCTATCACTGACAATACTTCTGCCTCCGGCTATTTCCTCCTGTTCAAGCTCTGCCAATCTGTTTTCCATTCTCTCCAAATCTCTGACTGCCCAAACGCTCTGATAATACACTGCATCAGGCATAACATACTCCTTATACTTTGTCTGTTGCCATTCTCTTGACATAATCACCTCTTTCCGAAACCTCTGCTTATTTTTTACCATAATTTACAGATTATGTCAATACATTTCCATCAAAAATGACAAAGAAAAAGACACCCTGCATCAAAAACTGACAAAGTGTCTTACCATATAAAATTGATAAATTGTTTTCTAATCCGGATTACCTGTAGAAGCAAGACACACGCCTGTAATGGTCAGGGCTACCCCCACAACAGTATACCAGCCAAAAGGATCGCCTGCAAAAAGACAACCCGACAGCACACCTACTGCAGTGACTGAATTAGCAACTAAATTGGTGCCGATTGTTGCCGGCAGCTTTCCAAGGACGTAGTTAAAAATCAAATAGCTCAGACAAGAACAGCAAATACCAAGAAACAATACGCCACCTAAGACAGTCATATCGTTTAAGCAAAGTGCATATCCGCGTACACCATTGCCCATAGCAAAACTAATTGCATTAAAACAGATTGCGCCCATAACAGAAATAGAAAAAGTAACCTCCAGTGCGTCGAACTCTTCCGAAGCTTTGCTGCTGCTAAGAGAATACAGCGCACCAGAAATAATCGCTGCCAGAAGGAATAGGTAACCGATTCCTTTTCCACCTACAGAAAACTCCGGTGAAAAATATACGCAAACAACCACACCGACGAAAGCCAGAATAATAGCACCAATAATTTTCTTACTGGTTTTCTGATGCAAGACAATTGCACTGATAAGGAGAACCATCAATGGAATCGTCGCAATGAAGATTGAAGATTCCGATGTACTGGTATATTTTACCCCCAGCGTTTCAAACGTTGCATAAATACAGGGCTGTAAAATTCCAACCAATATCAACAGCTTAATATTTTTCCCTTTAAATTTCACCTTCACTATGCGAAGTGCAATCAAAACCAGAAATACCACAGTTGATACTGTCCAGCGAAGTGCTAAAAGTTCCATCACTTCCAGATGATTTAATGTAACCGATGTACCTAAATAAGACATTCCCCACATCAGCGCACAAACAGGCACCAGTGCATACAGGAACCATTTCTTTTCTGTAATCTTTTCTTTCAAATCAATCGCATCCTTTTTTGTTTATTTCTCTGTATCCAATACCCTTATCACATCACCGAAAATACCGTATGCAGTCTGCTCGATTTCAGGTGCATGCTCAATCACAGACAGTTTACCCATCAAATCTGTTGTAATCGATATCACGGAAGTAGTACTGTCGATAGTTGCAAGCATATCCTGCATCTCAACCTCCACCGGTTTTACGCTGGCATACACCCTGCCGTCTTTCCGCCAGCCTCTGCAAAGAAGTTTAATGACCCTTCCCCGTGAAGCCGCTTCTTTGATATCGGAAACAGTAATATTCTCAATTCCGGTCCGATCTACCTCCGAAGGTGTAAGCCCTGCATCCATCAGAACATTTAAAAGCGCCGTAATCTTTGCTGCTGCATCATATCCCTCGATATCCATAGCCGGATTTGCTTCAATAAATCCTTTTTTCTTGCCCGCAACAATAACATCATCGTAAGGCTTTCCCTGTGCCAGTCCCTCCAAAATATAATTAGTGGTACTGTTTAGAATTCCGGAAACCTCTGTCACCTGACAGAATTTCAGTGTATGCTCCACCAGATTAAATACTGGTGTTCCATCCATTACCGTCGTTTCATAGAAAAAGCACAGGCCGTTCTCTTTTGCCAGCGATTTCAACTCGTCAAAAGCCCATGCAACCGGTCCTTTATTAGCCGTAATCACATGCTTACCACATGCAAAAGCCATTTTAATATGATCGATAGCAGGCTGTCCTGTAAAAATCTCCAGCGGCGTCAGCTCACACACTACATCACAGTCCGCTTCCTCAATAACCGCCAGCGCATCCTTATGACAAAGTCCAGGTGTATCATCTGCAAACTTTCCAAAATGCTCTATATCTGCACAGACCTTTAAAAGATCAATACCACCTGCATCGATAATCGTTCCCTTGGAGGCTGTTGCAATGGCGGTAACCTTTACACTTCTGCCATAAATCCTTTGAATCTCCGGAAGTTTCTCTGAAAGCATCTTTACAAATGCCTGTCCGGCATTTCCAAAGCCCAATAAAGCCAGCTTCAGATCGTTCATACTTTATCTTCCTCCTGCAATAACGCCCGGATTCTGTGATTGAGCATATCCAGCGCCACCACATTGAATCCTCCTTCTGGAACAATAATATCCGCTTTTTTCTTACTCGGCTCTACAAACTGCTCATGCATCAGCTTTACTGTCGTCAGATACTGAGCTACCACTGAATCCAGTGTTCTTCCCCGCTCCTTCACATCGCGCAGAATCCTTCTGATGATCCGCACATCTGCATCGGTATCTACGAAAACTTTAATATCACAAAGATCTAAAAGCGCCTGATTTTCAAAGATTAAAATACCTTCCACTACGACGACTTTAGAAGGAGTAACCGGCACAGTTTCAGCTACCCTGTTATGAATAGTAAAATCATACACTGGTCTCTCAATTTTTTTCCACTGTTTCAGCATTTTCACATGATCAACCATCATATCTGTATCAAATGCGTCCGGATGGTCGTAATTCAGCTGGCACCGCTCTTCATAGGTCATATCATCATGGGCTTTATAGTAAAAATCATGACTGAGAATGGTGATCTCATCACTGAACTGTTCTTTAATCTTGTGAATCAGCGTGCTCTTTCCTGATCCGGTACCGCCTGCAATTCCTATTACGATTACATTCTTCATCTATTTTCTGCAAACCTTTCTTCTATGAACTAAGCTCTCTGCTATGCTTTATTTCGGATCTACAACAGGTTCTTCTCTTGAGCGATCCTCTTCGGTCACAGCAGAACCCAGCACCATTGTCGCCTTTGCAAGTTCCTGGACAATATTATTAATCTTTACCAATTTTTCCTGGGAAATATTTCTTCCCATTGCCAGGTCTGTATTGTATAAAATGCTTTCAATTCCACTATGAATATCTGAAATTTTCCGTCTGACTGCCTGAATTTCCTCATCTTCCACTGCTTCTTGCTCTGCCTGCTCATAGTTGAGTATCTGTGCAGTATTCATGTCCAGTTCAAATTCTGAATTTCCCAGCACCACCACGGGTTCATAGCCCAGTTTATCGTGAATCAGTTTGCCAAAATCTTTCTTGGAATCTTCTTCACCGTGTACCAAAAATATCTGTTTCGGCTTCTGTCTAAAGCCTGCAAGCCAGGAGAAAAGGCCATTCTGATCGGCATGACCAGAGAATCCTTCCAAGTTATAAATCTCAGCATTAACATGAACTTCTTCGCCAAAGAGAACGATATCTTTAACTCCTTCTACCAGCAGTTTTCCCAGCGTGCCTTCTGCCTGATAACCCACAAAGATTACGCTGGATCTTGCATCCCATAAATTATGCTTCAGGTGATGACGAATCCTGCCCGCCTCACACATCCCGCTGGCAGAAATAATAATTTTAGGATTTCGGTCCAAGTTCAGCGCCTGAGACTCTGCCGTACTTCTTGTAAATTTCAGGTTCTTAAAGTCCAGCGGATTATCCCCACGCAAAATATAGTCTCTGGTTTCGTCATCAAACACTTGTGCATTCTTTCGGAAAACCTCTGTAGCTGTGGTCGCCATCGGACTATCCACATAGACCATCAACTGATCCAGTTCATCCTTATATTCGCTATGTTCTTCATAAAACTTGTTAAATTCGTAAACTAGTTCCTGAGTTCTGCCTACTGCAAAGGATGGAATCACCACCGTACCACCTCTTCTCGTTGTGTTCAGCACGATATCGAGAAGTTCTTTAATACTGGTGATGTTTGCCGGGTGATTTCTATTACCGTAGGTCGTTTCCATAATCACGTAATCCGCTTTTTTAATGATGGTCGGATCCTTCAAAATGGGACGGTTCACCATGCCAAGGTCACCAGAAAAGACAATTTTAGACTCCTTACTGTCCTCGCAAACCCAGATTTCTGTAATTGCCGAGCCCAAAATATGTCCGGCATCATTAAAGACGATTTTCATATGATCGTTAATCTTAATCTGCTGATCATAGAGTATTGGCTCCACATACTCCAAGGCCTTCAACGCATCATCATAGGTATAAAGCGGCTCTACCGGCGGTTTTCCCGCACGGGCTGCCCGCTTGCTTTTCCATTCCGCATCCTTTTCATGAATAAAACCGCTGTCCTTAAGCATGACATCAAGAAGATCTGCTGTCGCATCGGTGCAGTAGATTTTTCCTGTAAATCCTCGTTTAACAAGAAGCGGAATCCTGCCGCAGTGATCGATATGAGCATGGCTTAAAATGACACACTCTATCTCTTTTGGATCAAAAGGAAACGGCTCGTAGTTCAGCGCCTCCTGTGCTTTTCCCCCTTGAAACTGCCCGCAGTCAAGCAGTACCTTATGATTTGCTGTTGTTAACAAATGGCAAGATCCTGTCACGCCCGAAGACGCTCCACAAAATTTAATTTTCATATGTTCCCTCGCTTTCAGCTATACCTTCGTAGTCCAAAGCTGCGCCTCTCCAGTAGAAACGACGGTGGCGCCTGCCGCAAGTGCAGCCCTGACTTCTTCCATGGTTTCAACGATCCCTCCTGCAATGATGGGCATATCGACCTTCTCCGAAAATTCCCGGATCTTCTTGGTGATAATCCCCGGCATGATTTCTATGATATCAGGTTTTGATATCTTGATGGATTCAACCGATGTTCCCACCGAATGAGAATCTACCATAAAGAAACGCTGTACTGTAATCAGGTCGAACTCTTTTGCCAACTTGACAATGTTGGTTCTGGTGGTCAGCACGCCATCCACCCCCTGTTTTGCCAAAAACTCAAGTCCTGCTCTATCCTTTCCGATTCCTTCTGCAAAATCCACATGGATAAATGCCTTTTTTCCTGCACTATGTATTTCCTTTACACACTGATTTACTGTCATAATGTTGGAATGAAGTAAAAACACCATATCCACATCTGAGCGCAGAGCCTTACTGAAATCTTTCTCTGTACGAATCGCTGCAGCGATGGGCTTTTTCATGAAATCCATAACCATATTTCTCTCCTCTTCTCTCATGGTCAGACGCAAGAAAGGTGAGACCCCCTATTCTTGTATATCCAATTATTACTATTATAATACGTTCCGCCCGGTTTTTGAATAGTTTTTTTGGAATTTGAAATTGTGTACAAAAGCTATAAGATTTTAGCTGAATTTAAAACAAAAAGACACCTCGGGACTTTCAACCCGAAAGTGTCTTCACTTTATAATAAATTTTATTCCTCATCTCCATGAAAATCCGAGCCCTCGGTAATATGCAGGTGATATTGGCCTGCCATGACTACCAGCTTCAACGCCTGCTCATGACTAGCAGAAGGATGATAGCATTCCATACCCTTTAAACCATGCTTTTTCAAATCCGCCACAATGAGGTCCAGATTCTTCCAAAATACTTCACTGCTCGAATCGCCGATTTTCTTTGTCTTCAGAGGATGCGCCAAAACCGCCATGCCGCCAGCCTCTTTGATGATATCGATGGCCTCATAGGCGCTAATCCGCTCCCGCGGCACTTCATCAAACAAATCCCACATGTTTTCCGGCGCGCAGCCCTTCCGTTTCAGGACTCTGGCAAAATTAGGCTTGCCGATGTAGTCTTGTCCGGGACGCTCGATTAAATCCTCGTACACAAGATCATACCCTAAACCCTGCAGGTGCGCAAGCAGTCTTTCGTTGCGATCCCTGCGGGATATCCTCAACTTCTCGATACATGCTTTCAGCGCCGCGTTTTCCGTATCAATATGATAGCCAAGGATGTGCAGTTCTATTTCCTGCCCTTCAAAATCATAGCTACTGCCGATTTCAATGCCCGGTATCACCTTTAGTTCCAGCGCTTCTCCTGCGATAACCGCCTCATATACGCCGTCCACGCCGTCGTGGTCCGTTAGGGCAATCACATCGTAATCTCTTCCCTTGTACATTTTCACAAGCTCCGTCGGCTTCATGGTGCCGTCCGAAAACCAGGAATGCATATGATAATCAACCTTATAGTTCATCTCTCACCTCTATTACTTGTACAAAAGCTCCGCAGAAGTTTCCCTCGCAGCTTCCGCACCTTTCAGATAAGCAACCAGCGAAAGAGCAAAATCCATCGCCGTGCCGGGCCCCTTGGAGGTAATGATATTTTTTGAAACAACGACCCTGTCGCTGCGCACAACAGCACCGGCAAGTTCTTCCTCCATACCATCATAAATCGTGGCTTCGTGTCCGGAAAGAAGACCTGCTCGTCCCAGCACCATCGGCGCCGCACAGATTGCCGCAATTGGCTTTCCCGCTTCATAAAAAAGCTTTAGTTCCTCGTTCAGTTCCCCGTGATTGCACAGATTTATCGTTCCCGGCATACCGCCCGGCAAAATCAGCATCGCGCATCTGTCGTACAGTCCTTCCTTAAAAAGGATGTCCGCTTCTACGCCAATTCCATGAGAACCGTAAACCAATTTATCTTCCATAATAGAAACCGTTTTTACCTGAATATCCGCACGACGCAGTAAATCTACTGCAGTCAGAGCTTCCACTTCTTCAAAGCCGGTTGCTAAAAATACATAAACCATAATTCTTTCTTCCGCCTTTCCTTTCAAAGTCCATCTTCCGTCAATAAAATATCCGTTCCGGCTTTGTCAAATGATAGTTGATATACGTCAAAAGGGCCAAAATCGCTGCGCCAAAAATGGACGCAAAAATTACATACGTTTTAAAAAAGGGATCTCCCAAAATCGTTACCAGCGTTGTCGATTCTTTCGGCAGCTCAATTCCAACCAGAAAATTGTAAGTCCACAGTCGAAATCCCTTGCTGTACCAGCATACGCCCTGTCCTATTAACAGTAGTGCGCTGAGCACGGCCCCCGTTCGATACCTGTTTCTAAGTGCCTCCCTAAAGTCGTTTTTCCACAAATAGATATACACAGCTAACGCAATCGCAAAACAAAACAGTCCAAAGGCAAGCTCAATATTGAGAACCGTCTTTACTCGTCCCATAATCCTCTGCTCCGTCTTATCAAAGATTGGATCCTGGTAGACGCCGTTATCCTCATATACCTGAAAAGATTCTCCGCTAAAAGAAGACCAATAGGAAGATATGCCTGCCGCCATATCCCGTTCCGTCACATTATAGGGAATTTCTCTAATAACTTGACTGTCATTGAAATGAAATACGTAAATTTCCGATACGCGAAGTACCAGATTTGAAGTTAAAATCACAATCATCAGCGGTAGCAGTACCGCTAAAATCATGGAACATAAATAATTAAATTTGTGCATTTTGACTCCTAGCCTACATGAAAAGCGGGGATAGACACCTGTTTGCCTATCCCTGTTTTGCTTCTTATTGTGTTATTTAATGATTTCACACACTGCATCAGGTCCGCAGCCTGCTGCATTTCCTTCATCTGTGTCAAGATGAACTTCTTTCTCGTGTTTTGCGCCAGCTCTAACCAGTACGTTATCAAAGATCAGACCTCTTTCGCCTTCGATTTTGATGCTGACCCAGTCGCCGTCCTTTACGCCTGCTTCTTCTGCCTGCGCGTCGTTTAAGTGTACGTGTCTGAGCGCTGCGATTACACCGTGATCAAGTTCAACTTCACCACAAGGTCCAACCAGCTTACATCCTGGTGTTCCTTCCAATTTACCGGATTCTCTGACCGGCGCCTTGATACCGATGGTTCTTGCATCAGTCAATGCCAGTTCGACCTGTGTTTCTGGACGAACTGGTCCCAGCACTCTAATTCCTGTTAAAGTCTTCTTAGGTCCTACAATATCAACCTTCTCTTCAGAAGCGAACTGACCCGGCTGTACCAAATCTTTGGTAGGAGTCAGCTGATGTCCTTTTCCAAAGAGAACGTCTAAATCCTTCTGACTTAAGTGTACATGTTTGTTGGATAAACCAATATTTACTTTGTAACCCATTTTTATATATCTCCTTTTTATGTAAAAATTATTATAAACAATTTATGTTACTCTTCCAAATAACTGATATATGGAAGATTTCGATACTTTTGATCAAAGTCCAGACCGTATCCTACAATAAACAGGTCAGGCACCTCAAACCCAATATAGTCCCCTTTAACATCTGCAGTTCTTCTGGACGGTTTGTCCAAAAGCGTGCAGATTTTTACACTGTTTGGCTTTTTGATGTAGAAATAGTCTTTAAGCGCCTTCAGGGTATTGCCAGTGTCGATAATATCTTCAATGATCAGTACTTCTTTTCCGGAAATCTCAAGTTCAATATCTTTTTTAATTTTCACTTCACCGCTGCTGATGGTTCCGCTTCCATAACTGGATGCCGATACAAAGTCAATTTCAAGATCCAAATCGATATGTTTCATAATATCTGCCATCCACGGAACTGCACCGCGTAAAGTTCCAATCAGAATCAGCTCTTTACCTGCATAATCACAGGTGATCTGCTCACCCAATTCTTTTGCTCTTTTCCAAATGTCTTCCTGGGTAAAAAGTATCTTCCCTTTGATTTCCTTTACTGCCATGTTTTACTCCTTATCTTCTACATCAAATTCTACACCCTCAACGATTGTTTTGTCACGAAATTTTTTAGATAAATCTTCAGTTTTTTCTCCCAGCCAGTAGGCATCCAGTTCATCTTTTAGAGTCCAAAGGATATAAATCCACAGAATCAAATCGTCTAAAAGAGCAAAAGGAAACAGAACTGCCGGAATAATATCAATCGGTGTGATCAAATATACAATACCGAAAATTACCAGAGCCTTTTTTCTCAGCGGAACAGTTTTGTCTCGCAGAAGGCTTGTAATGGCCGCAATTCTTCGCAGCAAAACTCTAATCGTGATAAACTGCATCTTCTTCCTCCAGAATCTTCTCTATTTCGCAAAGCAGTTCTTCATAGCCTGTCTTTTTCAGCGCCGAAACTGCAATAACCCTATCTTCTTTAGACAGCTGCAGCGTTTTACGAATTAGAGCAATATTCTTCTGCATTTCGTTTCTAGATACCTTGTCTGCCTTGGTCGCAACTACAATACCATCAAGCCCATAGTGGCGCAAATATTCATACATCTGCACATCTTGAGCGCTTGGTTTATGTCTGATATCGACAAGCTGCACCACCTTCCGCAGTCCATCTCTGTTTTTAAAATAGGTTTCCATCATGTCGCCCCAGTTTTCGGTCGTGCTCTTGGAAACCTTCGCATAGCCGTAGCCCGGCAAATCCACAATTCTGAATGCGTCGTTGACAATGTAAAAGTTGATGGTTCTCGTTTTACCCGGGCTCCCGCTGACTCTCGCCAGCTTCTTCCTGTTCGTCAGCAGATTCAAAAGAGAAGACTTGCCCACGTTAGATCGCCCTGCAAAGGCAATCTCCGGCATGTTGTCCGGCGGATACTGGCTCGGCTTTACCGCCACAGTATCCAAATCTGATTTAATAATTCTCATGATTTACCTGCTTTATTTTACCAGTGCTTCAGAAAGCGCACTGCTTACATGATCGATTAGTACAAATTCCATCTTTCTGCGAACGGTATTTGGAATTTCATCAATGTCCGGTGCATTATCCTTTGGAAGCAGCACTTTCTTAATGCCTGCTCTATGCGCCGCCAGCACCTTTTCTCTAATACCGCCAACCGGAAGAACTTTTCCGCGAAGGGTCACCTCACCGGTCATAGCAACGTCTCTTCTCACCGGTATGCCCGTCAAAGTGGAAATGACTGCGGTGCACATAGTTACACCTGCAGACGGACCGTCCTTCGGCACTGCTCCTTCCGGCACATGGACGTGCAAATCGTATTTCTTGTAAAAATCTTCTTCAATGCCCAGCTCATCTGCAACAGAGCGAATATAACTGATACCTGCCTTTGCGGATTCCTGCATCACATCGCCCAACTGACCGGTCAGAACCAGCTTGCCGCTGCCGGCAACTGCAGTGGTTTCAATCTGCAGGGTATCGCCTCCTACTGCAGTCCACGCAAGTCCCGTGGTAACACCTACCTGATTCTCACCTTCTACCATATCGAAGTGGAATCTGTGTTTTCCCAGATACTTTTCCAGATTGGACGGCGTAATGCTGTAGGATTTTGCCTTTGCAGAGACAATCTTACGGGCAACCTTTCGACAGAGGTTTGCAACCTCCCGTTCCAGATTTCTGACACCGGACTCTCTGGTGTAGTAGTTAATCAAATCGTGGACCGCTTTCTCGGAAATTTTGATGTTATCCTTCTTCAGTCCGTGTTCCTTCACCTTCTTTGGAATCAGATATCTCTGAGCAATCTTTACCTTTTCTTCCTCGGTGTAGCCAGGTACTTCTACGATTTCCATTCTGTCAAGAAGCGGTCTTGGAATAGTATCGGTTGAATTTGCCGTCGTAATAAACATAACCTTAGAAAGATCAAAAGGTACTTCCAGGAAATGATCTGTAAAAGTGTTGTTCTGTTCCGGATCCAGCACTTCAAGCAGCGCAGACGCCGGATCACCTTTAAAATCAGCACCGATTTTGTCTACTTCGTCGAAAAGGAATACCGGATTGTTAGTACCTGCGTCTTTCAGGCAGGAAATCACTCTGCCCGGAATTGCACCGATATAGGTTCTTCTGTGGCCTCTAATCTCAGCTTCATCGCGCACACCGCCCAGGGACATTCTGACAAATTCTCTGCCGGATGCCTTTGCAATGGACCTTGCAATAGAAGTTTTTCCTACTCCCGGAGGTCCCACAAGGCACAGGATCGGTCCTTTTATTGCTTTGGACAAATGAATAACAGCCAGATACTCCAGCACTCTTTCTTTCACCTTGTCCAGCCCATAGTGATCTTCATTGAGAATTTTTTCAGCCTTTTTCAAGTTTACATTTACCTTAGATGCTTTATTCCAAGGTAACGCCAAAATAGTCTCCACATAGTTTCTGATTACCGTTGCCTCAGCAGAAGACGGCATCATCTTGGAAAACTTGTTAATTTCTTTTTTAATTTTTTCTTCAACCTTTTCAGACAGATGCAGCTCCTCCAGTTCTTTCAGCCAGTCTGCGGCTTCCAAACCTGCGTCCTCGTTGACGCCCAGTTCTTCTTGAATCGCCTTCATCTTTTCTCTGAGGAAGTACTCTTTCTGATTGTGGTCGATATTTTCCTTTACTTTCTTAGAAAGTTCTTTTTCAATTACTGCTATTTCATTTTCCTCAGCAATGATTGTAGTCAGCACCCGGATTCTCTCTGAGAAATCCATGGTCTCCAGTACTTTCTGTTTACGGCTTGTGCGAATCAAAAGTTCGTTTGCAATTTTATCTGCTACAACGATAGGATTCTCACTGGAAATCGCCTTATCAACCAGATCATCACTGACCTGACCGGTCAAAGCTGCATACTCAATAAATGCCTCCGTCAGTATTTTCATTGCCGCTTTATCTTCCGGCGACATCTGCTGCAGATCAAGTTCTTCTGCAATCTGCTTTACCGTACAGGACATGAAGTCTTCTTCCTCAAGAGGCTGTATCAGCTGTGCTCTGCAGACGCCTTCCACCAGCACTCTGACAGCATCACCCTGAATTTTCAGCATCTGTTTGATTCTGACAATCGTACCGAGGGTATAAATATCGTCAAATGTAGGAATCAAGACATTATCATCTTTCTGTGTTGATACAAAGAGCAGTTTATCATCCGCCATTGCCTTTTCTAGTGCATGAATGGACTTTTCCCTTCCCACATCGAAATGAATTACAGTATTTGGAAAAATAGATACACCCCTAAGCGGAATACAAGGGAAAATCACTTTGTTTTCTTCTATCATCTGTTTCCTCCTAATGGTTCGTTCCTAGAACGCAAGTGATTGGTTAAACGAACCTTATGCTTTGGGAGACCTAACTCAATAAGCGAAGCGAATTGTAGTAGGTCCCCTGTCAGGAGTGCAGTGCTTTAGCACGTGGCACTCTACGACCAGTTCCCAAGAGCAAATGCGATTGGCTAGACGCTAGTCGTATAATGGTTCGTTCCTAGAACGCAAGTGATTGGTTAAACGAACCTTATGCTTTAGCGTCCCAAGAGCAAATGCGATTGGCTAGACGCTAGTCGTATAATGGTTCGTTCCTAGAACGCAAGTGATTGGTTAAACGAACCTTATGCTTTGGGAGACCTAACTCAATCAGCGAAGCGAATTGTAGTAGGTCCCCTGTCAGGAGTGCAGTGCTTTAGCACGTGGCACTCTACGACCAGTTCCCAAGAGTCAATATGATTGGCTGAGCTAGTCGTATCACTATACGAAAGGCGGCCGTCGCCGCCTGTTTTATGAGGCGTCAGCCTCGCTATTCGCATCTTTATTTTCGTCAACAATCAGCGTCGGTGCCTGACCGTTTTCGATGGTCTCCTTGGTTATGATACACTTTACGATATCATCTCTTGAAGGAATTTCAAACATGATATCATTCATCGCTTTCTCAAAAATGCTGCGCAGACCTCTTGCGCCAGTTTTTCTCTCGATTGCTTTCCTGGCAATTGCACTGACAGCCGCATCTTCAATTTCCAGTTCTACCTGATCCATTTCAAATAGCTTCTTGTACTGCTTAATCAGTGCGTTCTTAGGTTCACGCATAATCCGTACGAGAGCTTCCTCGTCCAACTCCTGCAAAGCAACCAGCACAGGCAGTCTTCCAATAAACTCCGGAATCAAGCCGAATTTCAAAAGATCCTCTGGCTGAATTTCAGAAAGCAGCTTGCTGTCTTCCTTTTTTACAGAAGTCGTCGTTTGATTAAACCCAATGACTCGCTCGCCCATTCTTCGCTGAATAATATTGCTGAGACCGTCAAAAGCGCCGCCACAGATAAAAAGTACGTTACTGGTATCAAACTGAATAAACTCCTGATGCGGATGCTTACGTCCACCCTGAGGCGGTACATTAGCAACAGTACCTTCCAGAATTTTCAACAACGCCTGCTGCACGCCCTCGCCGCTGACATCTCTAGTAATAGACGGATTGTCTGATTTTCTGGCAATCTTATCAATTTCGTCAACATAAATAATGCCCTTTTGAGCCTTTTCTATATCAAAATCTGCCGCCTGCAACAGGCGAAGCAGGATGTTTTCTACATCTTCACCAACATATCCAGCTTCCGTCAATGCTGTTGCATCAGCAATGGCAAAAGGTACATTTAGTAGCTTTGCCAATGTCTGGGCAAGCAGTGTCTTACCAGAACCTGTCGGTCCTATCATGACGATATTGCTCTTCTGCAGGTCAACATCCCTATCTGTATCGTCAGTTCTGTTAATTCTCTTATAATGATTGTATACTGCTACGGCCAGAGTCTTCTTTGCAGAATCCTGTCCAATGACATAATCAGACAGGGTATCAAAGATTTCTTTTGGTTTTGGCAGCTGATATCCCACGTGCTTGACTGGCGTCGTCATCTGTTCCTCACGCTCAGCTTGTTCTATAATGCCCAGACACATATCTACGCATTCATCACATATATAAAGACCCGGTCCTGCCACAAGACGTCTGACCTGGCTCTGCGGCTTTCCGCAAAAAGAACATCTCGCTTCTTTTTTTTCGCCAAATATTTCTGACATAAATATCCCCCTCTACTTATTTATTTGGATGAAATTACTTTATCAATCAATCCATAGGAGGCAGCGTCCTCTGCACTCATAAAGTTGTCTCTGTCGGTATCTCTTTCAATGATAGCTAAATCCTGACCTGTATTCTCGCTGAGAATTCTGTTAAGTTTCTCCCTTGTCTTCAAAATCCAATCAGCATGAATCTTGATATCAGAAGCCTGCCCTTTTGCTCCGCCCAGCGGCTGATGAATCATCACCTCCGCATTAGGAAGCGCAAATCTCTTACCTTTTTTCCCTGAGGACAGAAGGAATGCACCCATGCTGGCTGCAAGACCCACACAAATGGTGGAAACATCGCATTTAATATACTGCATGGTGTCATAAATAGCCATGCCGGCGGTTATAGAACCGCCGGGGCTATTAATGTAAATACAAATATCTTTCTCAGGGTCCTCTGCTTCTAAGAACAGCAGCTGTGCTACCACCAGACTGGCGATTTGGTCGTTAATCTCATCTGCCAGAAAAATAATTCTGTCCTTTAACAGTCTTGAATAAATGTCGTAAGAGCGCTCTCCTCTACCAGTCTGTTCAATTACATATGGTACTAAAGCCATTCTTTTGTGTCCCCCTTATTTCTGTTTGTTTATATTTTAAGCTTCTTCAGCTTTCTTCTCAACCTTGTTTACTTTTGCCTTGTCATACAGCATGTCGATTACTTTCTTCAACTGGATGTCCTTTTTGAAGAAGGTCAGGTTGTCAGTGCCGATCATCTCTCTGATCTGCGCTACATCTACATTGTATGCGTTAGCCATGTCTTTCAGTTCAGTTTCCATTTCTTCTTCGGAAACTTCTACCTTTTCGGCTTCAACGATAGACATCAGAACTAATCTGGTTCCAACCTTCTTAGCTGCGTCTTCTCTCAATTCTTCTCTGAAATCCTTAGGCTCTTTCTGTAAGAACTGCAGATACTGTTCTAAAGAAAGTCCCTGATATCTCAGCTGGTGATCCAGTTCCTGCGCCATTCTGTCGATTTCGTCCTCTACCATAACAGCCGGCACTTCCGGTTTGTTTGCTTCGTAAACTTTTTCGATGACAGCGTCTTTTGCAGCGTTCAGAGCCATTGCATCAGCGTTTGTCTGTAGTCTTTCCTCAGTTGCTTTCTTTAATTCATCCAAAGTGTCATATTCACTGACATCTTTTGCGAATTCATCATCAAGCTCAGGAAGTTCTTCCACTTTGATTTCGTGGATATGGCAGTGGAAGACTGCTTCTTTTCCTGCAAGATCAGGCGCGTGATACTCTTCAGGGAACGTTACTGTTACATCCTTGTCCTCTCCTGCGTTAACGCCAACCAGCTGTTCTTCAAATCCCGGAATAAACATACCGGAGCCAATCTTCAGTTCCTGTCTTTCTGCAGTGCCGCCTTCAAACTGTTCTTCGCCTACAAAGCCAGAGTAATCTAAAATTACAGTGTCACCATCTTCAACGGGTCTTTCAGCTACGACCATTCTTGCGTTTCTCTTCTGCAGCATTTCGATTTCTCTATCCACATCTTCTGCTGCAACAGTCTGAATGACTTCTTCTACCTCTACACCCAGATAATCTTTTACATCTACTACTGGATATACTGCTACAGTAATAGTGATAGTGAGCGGCTTTCCTTTTCCGATTTCGGAAAATTCAGCAGCAGGACTGTCGATGACTTCCAGCTGCAGCTCACGGATCGCTTCTGGATAGTTTTCCTGGAACATGTTGTTAATTGCATCCTCAAAGAATACGCCTTCGCCATAGTGCTTCTCGATGATACTTCTAGGCGCTTTGCCCTTTCTGAAACCATCTATCATAAACTGATTTTTAGATGCCTGATAAGCCTTAACGACTGCAGCCTCAAATTCTTCCGCAGTAAAATCCATAGTAAACTTTACCTGGTTATTCTCTTTGGAAATAAAAGTTGTTTTCATTGATATATATCCTCCTAAAATTATAGCAAGTTCATTAGCTCTACATTCAATTCTGAACATAGAATGCATATTATTATACACTTTTTGGCGCATAAAGTAAAGGATTCTAACAAAAATGACTGCTAAAAACAGTCATTTTTCTTTAAATGAGGTCTAATCCTCTCTTATATTTGCTTCTATCTTCCGCCAAAAGATCATATTTTGCAGAAATTCTTTGTCCCAAAGCAATCATATCCTCTTCATCACCGGAATAAAGCTCAATTTCCATTTCAGAAATCGGTGCAGTGTTTTCTCCACAAATAATCTTACCTACATCGATGGAAAGCTCGCTGATAGATCTTCCAGTATCAATTCTCACCTGTCTGCGCACAAAGTATATATCCATCAATGGAACCAGAGTTCTCTTTCCAACCAAATCTACCAGCACCTGACACATCTCGCTCTGATCGAAAATCTGAATATCCGGTATAGTCAGCTTAGACTCATCATCTACCGGCACGTTGATTTCTTCTCTCTTGTGCATACCTTCATCACTGGAACCGTTCCATTTCAATGTCGCAATCAGCTTGCTTCCTTCTTTTCTAACGCGAAAAGCGATTCCTTCCCTGAAAAGCCTTCTATCTTCAGTATCGAAATATACTGCATGCATTTCAAGTTCTTCTTCTGTATCCTTATCTTTAATGCTTTCCAGATAAGGGTCATGCAAAATTTTTTTAATGACTTCCTCATCTTTTACCGCATATTTCAGTTCAATTTCCATAGTTTCCTCTCATCTCACGGATTTTGTCACAACCTATGTTCTACCACAAATCTCATCGAAAGTCAATAGAATACCTCTTCGATAAAATACAGACCCGGCTTTCTGCCTGTCAGCCACTGTGCCGCTTCAATAGCACCTTTGGCAAAAATCGTTTTTGAAAAAGCAGTATGTTTAATCTCTATCACTTCGTCTTTCATAGCAAAAATAACGGTATGTTCTCCAAAAATTGTACCGCCGCGAACGCTGTGAATACCTATTTCGTTTCTTCTCTTCTCCTCGCCGCAGCGACCGTATTTGCGTTCCCGTTCTCCCAAGGGATCGCAGACCTTAGCTAGCGCAAGCGCCGTGCCGCTGGGCGAATCCACTTTCTGATTGTGATGTTTCTCGATGATCTCCATATCGGAACAGTCCGACAAAAGCGGCACCGCATAGCCTACAATCTTTTTTAAAGAATTGATGCCATAAGAAAAGTTGGAACTTTTAATAATCGGCGCAGATTCTGCCAAACGCCGAATTTTCTCCTCTTCTTCCTCTGTATAGCCTGTTGTTGCAAAAACTGCACCAACACGACCTTGTCGCTCTTCAATATAACGGTAAATTCCATCCAAAGCACCAGGGTGACTAAAATCAATGACAACATCTGGTTCTTTAATATCCTCTAGTCTCTCTCCCAATGCAGGTTCAATATTATACACCTTATCGATACCAGGATTCTGCAGTGCCATATCTCTGACAATACGCCCCATAGTACCGGTTCCTACGATTGCAAGATTCATAGGTTCATCTCCTTTCACGTATAATATCCAGTTTATTCTTTTGTGAAAGGATTTGATACTTTTTTCTGGATTCCATAACAAATCGGCACCAGATACAAATAAAAGCTAAAGGTAATTGCTCCAATCCCCACCTGCATAAATCCAAGAGGTACGGTACAGGCAATCGCCCATGGAACAGTCCCCGCCAGCAAAATCACCGAATTTTCAAGGTCGATGGCAAGTTCTTCTTTTGTTGCAGAAAGCACCTCATATGGTTTCTTCAAAAAATCGCAGCACATCATCGATGCGATAGTTTGATTGCAGAAAATCCCAAGAAAGCCATAAGAAATCAGCACCATAGTAGGAAATCTTCCAATTTTCTTTGCAACGAAGAGAATTTTCTCCTGCAGCACACCCAGCATGTCCGTTCCCGTAAAGATACCCGAATAGGTACTGGAAAGCGACACGATACACACAATCTCTATCATGGAAAGCATGCCACCGCCATCTAATATTTTTCCAAGGCCGCCTTCGCCGGTATATCCAAAAATCAACGTGTGAAGCAGAGTCTGCAAAGACATATCCTCACAAAACAGACTGACCACACTGCCGCTTGCAATACTGACAAGCATAGCATAAATGACTGGAACCTTCAAAAGTGGCAGTACCAACATACAAAGCGCCGGCACTACAGCCCATATGGAAAGGCTAAATTCACTTTCCAGATTATGTAAAAAGCTTTGATCCACTGTCTGAATCGGATTTGTAAAGGAAAGCACGCTATAAATCCCCAAAGTTAGAACCAGCGGCATCCATGCGGTCTTTGCCATCCTCTTTACATTAGCAAGCAACTCCGTTTCCGTGATGGTAGCCACCAGAATTGCACTGGACGATACAGGAGAACCTCTGTCCCCAAAGTAAATACCGCTCATCACCGCTCCAGCAGTCAAAAACTCGTCGACACCGCCCGCCCTTGCCAAAGCAATAAAAATGACGCCAACCGTGCCTGCCACGCCAAAAGATGTGCCCAAAGCATAGGAAAGCAGACAGCACAATGCAAAGGTGATAATCAAAAAAATCGCCGGCGTAATCATCTTAATTCCATAATAAACAAAAAAGGAAATAGTTCCTGCTGAACGCCAGACCGCCGTAATAAAGCCGATGATAAACATAATCTCAATAACTATCAGCGCATCCTTCAAACCATCCGCTCCCATCTTAGCGATTTCGCTAAGAGCAAAGCCCTTCCTTTTTCCTACAATCGTAAAAGCAATCAGCCCAATAAAAAGAGCAATTACCATGGTGTACCCCGTAATGATACACCAGACCATCGCTCCAATAAATACGATAAAGCCAATCAGTAAATCCATCCTAGTCTCTATCTCCTTTGCGTCTTCTTAGCAGTTCATCGATAAGCTGTTCGTTGAGTTTCTTTTGCATTTCGCGAAGAGAAGCAGCCTCCGGCATATCTGTCATTTGCATAACCCATAGGTACTTCTTCAAATCACACTGCTCAATACGTCTTGCAATAGCGCTGTGAATTGCCATCGCTCTTTCCTTCGCATTGATTAAATAAACTCGCGCAATAATACCGCCGCGCATTCTCTTAATCTCAATAAAACTGTCTACATTTCCCGCTGTGGAAATTGCCTCTTTGATTTCTCTCGCAATAGTCTGCCCAATAATCCTGGACTGTTCCTTTTGCATGAGTATCCAAAAAGACACTGCCGCAATGGTACCCAAGCAAATACCCGCTATGTCTCCAAAGCTTTCCCTGGTCGCAAAGAGCATAATATATCCGAGCGGAAGGCCAAGCCATTTCATCATTCCAATTATTTTAACTGCTTTTTCCATACTAACCCTCTTGTCTTTTCATTTTCAATTTCCTCATTATTATATGCCCTATCGACATCAATGTCAAAGAAAAATACAAAAGTTATCATATCCAGTTTTTTTGTCTTAATGTAAGAGAAAAAATGTGGTAAAATAAGGACATAGAAAATCGAAATTTTGGAGGCTCCCTGTATGAAACTTAATCAATATTTTGACCATACACAACTAAAACCGGATGCAACTGAAGATCAGATTGCTACCCTTTGCCGTGAAGCAAAAGACTACGGCTTTTATTCCGTCTGCGTCAACTCTTCTTACGTTTCCTTTGCTGCCAGCCAGCTTTCTGACAGCGATGTAAAAATCGCAGCTGTCGTAGGATTTCCGCTCGGCGCCTGCACCACTGCTTCTAAGGTCTTTGAAACGGAAGAAGCCTGCAAAGCTGGTGCAAAGGAAATTGATATGGTTCTCCATGTAGGCATGCTAAAATCAGGAAAATACGATTACGTCAGAGATGATATAGCCGCAGTGGTTTCTGCCGCTGCCGCATATGAGGCTGCCGTAAAAGTAATTTTAGAAACCTGCCTTCTAACCGACGAAAAAATCATCACAGCCTGCCATCTGGCGCAAGCTGCCGGTGCAGCCTTTGTAAAAACGTCGACGGGATTTGCAGGCGGCGGCGCTACCCCGTATCACGTGAGGCTGATGAAAAAAACCGTAGGTGATACGATGCAGGTCAAAGCCTCCGGCGGTATCAGAACCTATACTGATGTGCAAAAAATGATTGCTGCCGGCGCAGACAGAATCGGCGCAAGTGCCAGTGTTTCTATTATGAAAGAGGCTGCCTTAGAAACAAAATAACCCCATACGATTTCGCCGATTTCGTACGGATTGACCGCGTATAGACAAAAACAGGAGCCTTACGACTCCTGTTCTTCTTTGTAATAACGGTTTAAATATAACAAATATCCGGTTCTATTTTTAATACTTTTTCCCGTATACGGGTTGATATATCCGATTACTTCGTTCACAGACGGAAACTGATAATACTCTAGTACCGCCTCAACCTGAGAAAATATGTCATCGCTGTCGCTTACATAAAATGAGTCGACTCTCCCATACAAATTCCTGCACAAATCCGCTATCGTACTGTAATCTGTGTAGCGCTCTGCAAACTTATCTGCTGCTTTCTGCAGTCTCTCCTCATCATCGTCAACCTCTACGAGGTCGTCTGTAATTTCCAAGTCGTAAAAGATAACACTGCGTACACTTTCTGCAATACTCTGTACTTCCCAGTCTTCGTCACTGTAATCTGATGTCGAATAGACCGTATCCCAGTTATCATCGTAGTAGTTTGTATCGCTTCCATCACACATACTGAATAATGAAACTGCGATGATTAAAAGGATACCTGCGATTACTTTCAGTCCGGAGCCGTCAAAGTTACCTTCAGCATGCCCGCTGCTATTCTGACTCCTGGCAGCCGCATCTCCAAGAGACGGCGGCTGCGTCGCATCTTCCTGCGATGCATTTGCTTCTCCGAAGTTTTCTTTTAGATTTTCTTTTATACTATCTCGAAATTCCTCCGCCTTTGTCTTGAAAGCAGATAAGTCCGGCGTCTTAAATTCTCGCTTTTCACTACTGTTAGAGTTTACCTCTTCCCGTTCCAGTCTCAGCTTCTGCAGCGGATGAAATTCTTCCCCTTCCATCTCCTGCCGTCTTTTCTCATACTGCTGTTCCTTTGCTTTTCTGCGGTCTCTTCGCGCTTTATCTTCGTCCGCCTCCCGCATTCTGGTCAGCGTTCTTTCCGAAAGATCAGTGCCCCCTGGACTTCCACCGGCTCTTTGATATGCTCTGGCATACGCTTCGTTCAGTTCCGCAATCTTTCTTCTGACATACTCCGGATCGTCCTCATAATCAGCGCTTTTATATTTTGTCAGCCGCTTCGCGTAGGCCGCCTTTACCTGCTCCTTCGTAGCGTCCTCTCTCAGTCCTAATAATGCAAAATTTCTATCCATCACTTACCTCTTTTGCTTCTGGGAAAACTTGCTTCGTTTAGTCGTATTATATAATAATTTCTTCATCGCTGCAATAGCTTTCACCGTTCATTGCACGGCAAACACACGAAAAATATAACATTGACAAAATCCTTATTATTGCAACATACTGTTGAGCGCCAACTTCAACATTTTTTATCTAAATTCTTGCGTTCGCTCTCATGAAAATGCCAACTCCGCCAAAAAATTTTTTGATTCTTGCGTTAATCGGGCGGTTTGCTTCTTTTCATTTTGAAAAAACGCCAACCGTATTTCAATTTTTGCGAAATATTGCGTGCAAACGCAAGAATCTCGAAAAAAACTTTGATGTTGGCGCTACGCTTCCGCATTCCGGTCAGCCAGGGATTTCGCTAACAAAAGCTGGTACACTTTGACCTTGCTGCGTGAGTTCAGATGGTGGATTTTTGACAGCTAACGCAATCTTTCATGCGTTTGCAATGCCGCAGTCAAGGATAAAAATATGCGAATGATAGATTTGCACAACGCATTTCCGACATAAAAAAACTGCCGACCATACTGATTACTCAATATCTTCGGCAGTTTACATTGGTCGGAGTAGTCAGGCTCGAACTGACGGCCTCTGCGTCCCGAACACAGCGCGCTACCAACTGCGCCATACCCCGTCGCCAACATATAATATTATAACATAGTTTTTCAAAAAGAAAAGAGGGAAATTTATAATTCTCATAAATTCCCCCGTTCACGTCTGCACCATTATCAGCATTTTTGCCCTAAATGGTGCAATCTATTATTTCATTTTGCAGTAGCCTCTTTGCATTTTCGATATCTTCTGGCATGAATCTAAATACCCAAAATTCGTTTAATATGCGCTACATTGCGCCTCGACGCGAAAACATTTTCTCCATTGGTCAGCGTCATGCAAATGGTGCCGCTAAAGCTTAAATCCAGCTTTGCGATATGCTTTAGGTTTACAATTTCTGAATTGGAAATACGCAGAAACAACTTCTGATCCAGCCTTCCCTCAAGTTCATAAAGTCTCAGCCTGATTACAAATTCCCCCTCCAAAGTCTGCGCGAAGACCTTTTGTTCCAGTGCGTAAAATCTAACGATATCTTTCGGATCAAGCAAATAAACCATGTCGTCCAAAAATCCCGCCAGCAGATTCTGCTTTGCACTGGACAACCTTTGAATCAGTTCGTGAATTTCTTCCGTCATACAGCTGGTTCTAATGGTGACTTCTGATTCGGTGCAAACTTCGTCTATTTCTATTTTAATCTCCACCTGTGCAACCTCCTTATTCTGCTAATCGGTATATTTTAGCATTTTCTCTATCAAAGCTCTCCCGATTTTTGATAAGTGGTCGCTTTTCCCCTACAATTGGCATTTTATAGTAGCCAAGTGATAGTCTCCTTTGAAATTTCAAATCCTAGCTTTCTTTGCAATGCTTCAGAAGCTTCATTGCCGATGACGATTTCTCCATAAGGGATGTCGCCTTTGTCAATCATGTAGTTGATCATAAACCGTTCCAGCGCCTCGCCATAGCCGCGTCTCTGATATGTCGGAAAAATATCCAAAAGGCCCAGACTGCCATCCAGGTGATTTCCCGAAAATCCTACAAAGTCCTCGCCTGCAAAGGCGCAGAATAAATTGCCGCGGCGGCTGATTTCGTCTACTTCTTCCGGTGGAATGGTATGATAAACTTCTTTAATTTTCGCAATATATTCCGCGTTTGCGCGCTCAATACGCAGGTCTGTCTCAAGTTCCACTTTTTCCTTAGAAAAGCGCGCGACCTTCTTGCATGGAAAAAAAGTGTACAATCCAAACTTCTCTGAAGCGTAAGGTACCAGTTCCTCCTGGCACAAAACAAGCTGATAGCAGTCTGTAATGCAGTCTATCAGGTCTTTCCCCTTTTCTAAACTTGCGGCTGCCAGCATGTGAACATTACTACTTTGATCCAAAAGCAGCACCCCATCCTCTGAGGCGTCTAAAAACTCAGCTGTACCCCTGCGAATGGATTCTAGCATGGCAATATGCAGCAATCTATTTTTTTCCAAATATTGAATCGCTTTATCCTTCATAGTTTTACCTCTCTTATATATTGTTACCACAAACTAAGGTTACTGCAGTCTATATCGATATCGAATTTCGCGCAGGTTTTTACCGCCAATACAATCCTCAAAAACATCATCCGTCTGCTGAAAACCGAACTTCTCATAAAAACGCCTCGCACTGACATTTTCCTCAAGAACCCACAAAAATGCTTCTTCATATCCCTGTGCCTTCAACTCCATAACAACGGATTCTAAAAGAATCTTTCCATAACCCTTTCCCATATAATCGGGCAACAGATAGATTGAGATGATCTCTCCCTGCTCTGCAAACTGTTCAAAACGAGACTTACAGAAGCTACTGGTTCCCATAATTTCTCCATATTCTATTAAAACCATTGTCTCCCATCCCTCACAATCCAGATTTTGCGCCCACTTTCCTGTAGGAATCGAATCCAAATAGTCCTGCGGGATTATGCCGCGATAGGTATACTTCCAGCTTTCCTCGTATACTTTACTGATTGCCACTCTGTCATCGTCTGCTTTGATGTAGCGTACTTCCATACAATCCCTCCTCTGTTTTTTTATTTTATCATAAACAGATTCCTGATTCAAGCAGGATACCGTACCTATTCACAGCGAAGCAATATAAAATCCCTATCTGCACACTCTTTCCGCATCGATAGGGATTTCTTTTTCAATTACTTTTTTTCGAGATTGATCTCAGAAAGCCACGCTGCGACCTCTGCTTCTCTTACTCTGCCCGGCAAAAGCCTGCCTGGCAGCCATTTTGCAGAGCCTTTGCAAACAGCTTGTAAATCAGCCTCAGTTCCGCCCAGACCACTGCCGCCGGATGTAGCAAATACAGCAATCTGCTTTCCTGAAAAGTCATAACTTTCCAAAAATGTTTCGATAATTCTTGGCGCTGTATACCACCAAATTGGAAAGCCTATCAGCACTGTATCGTAGCCTTCCATGCCGCTGACCATGTCCGCAATGGCAGGTCTTGCAGCTTTGTCGTTCATTTCCACGGTACTGCGGGATTTTTTATCCATCCAGTTTAAATCTGCAGAGGTGTACGGCACTTCCGGCTTAATTTCATATAAATCACCGCCGCAAGCTTCTGCAGTCTTCTTTGCAACGCCTGCAGTCACCCCACTGGCAGAAAAATACGCAACTAAAGTTTTACTCATTATTAATTACTCCTTTTATCTTCTTTTATTTACATACCTCTTCAATGCATGTAAGAGCATTGAGGGTTCTCGGATAGCCGATATACGGCAGACATGTGGTTACCGTCTCAATCAAAAGCTTCTTAGTATTTCCCACAGATAAATTTCCTGCGGCATGGGCTTTTGCCTGAGGATCGCAGCCACCGATAGAAATAATTGCCGTAAAAGTAAGGAGCTCGCGAACCTTTAAATCCAAATATCCCCGCGTATAATAGTCACCAAAGCAGTTAGCAGACAGGCAGTCCTGTATATGTTTTGTTTCTGCAGGAGCACTTTCTCTCATCCTACGAATTTGATCGCCGAAAATACTAATCTGCACAGCCAGCCCTTTCTCAAATCGTGTATCTGCCGTTGTCTCAGACATATCTTCCCCCTGCGGCTCTATACCAAGCGCGCAAAGAGTCTCATTGACTACTGCAAGGGCTGCACTGACTCTTGGATATCCGATGTACGGCGCTGCCTGATACATCGCCTCTTTGATTTCTGTCACAGATACTCCTGCAGCAATACACGCCTGCACCTTTTCGGGAGTCTCCTGTAAGGTCTGAATTGCTGTCAAACAAACCAACCCAACCATGCCTCGGAGTTTGCCATCCGCTAAACCATACTCTGCAATTTCATTTTCTAAAAAAGCTTTTTGTATTTCATAAAAGCTGTTATCGTACTCCTTCATAATGCGTCTCCTATTTCAGTTTTCCATACTCCTCATCGGAAACCGGTTCCAGCCACTCATTGCTACCGTTTTCAGCAGGCACCTCGATAGCAAGATGCGCAAACCAGCTGTCCTTTGCCGCACCGTGCCAATGTTTTACACCCCTTGGAATATTCACCACATCGCCGGGATGAAGCTCTCTTGCTTCTTCGCCCCACGCCTGATAATAACCGCGCCCTGCCGTTACCAGCAAAATCTGTCCGCCTCCTTTATCGGCATGGTGAATATGCCAGTTGTTGCGGCAACCCGGCTCAAAGGTCACGTTACCGATGACAACCTGCTTCAACGACAGCATATTCAAATAGCTCTGTCCCGTAAAATACTGTGCAAAACCATCATTTGTATTTCCCATAGGAAATATGGATAACTCTTTTCTTTCCACTTTCTTAACCTCCGTCTATTCTTTTCAGTCCAATCTTCTGCCTGCTCTTACATGCCCAAAGCGCCTACGAATTCTTTCATTGCCTGGGAAATTTTGATCTGCTGCGGACATACAGCCTCGCAGCTTCCGCATCCGATACATGCACTCGGCTGTTTTTCCTTTTCCACAGCAGAAAGCGCCATCGGCGCGATGAAACTCATACCTCCTGCCAAAGTGGTTGAACGATGCTCATTATACAGAGAAAGCAGATACGGAATATCAAGACCCTGCGGACAGTGAGTCGTACAGTAACGACATTCAGTGCAAGGTAGCGCCACCTTTGCCGCCATCTCATCTGCAATTTTCTGCAGTACTCTCTGCTCATTCTGATTCAAAGACTTTTCAGTCTCAAAAGTTTCGATATTTGCAAGAAGCTGCTCCATGTTTGACATGCCGGAAAGGATCATCGTAACCTCCGGAATGGATTGCAGGAATCTGAAAGCCCAAGATACCGAAGTTTCGTCAGGACGAAGTGCAGCTAATTTTGCAATTTCCTCTTCGGTGAGGTTTGCAAGTCTACCACCGCGCAGAGGTTCCATCACCCATACGGGAATTTCATATTCTTTCAAAAGTTCCAGCTTTGCCTGCGCATCCTGGAACTTCAAATCCAGATAGTTCAGCTGAATCTGACAAAACTCCATCTCTTTGCCGTACTTTTCCAAAAATCGTCTCATTACAGGAGCTTCTCCGTGAGCAGAAAATCCCAGATGTTTAATTCGTCCATTTTTCTTCTGCTCCATCAAATATGCAAAGATGCCATGACTTTCGTCCAAATATGCGTCAATATTCATCTCGCACACATTGTGGAATAAATAAAAATCGAAATGGTCAGCCCTGCACTTTTCCAGCTGCTTCTCAAAAATCTCTTCGACTTTATCCATGTTAGAAAGGTCGTAGCCGGGAAACTTTGTCGCAAGGTAGAAGCTGTCTCTCGGATATTCTGAAAGAATTTCTCCCATAATCAGTTCAGAGTTTCCCTCGTGATAGCCCCATGCTGTATCGTAATAGTTGATTCCCTTTTTCATCGCCTCGCTGACCATAGCAGATGCTGCCTGTTTGTCAATTTCAGCATCCTTTCCGTCCACGGTCGGAAGCCGCATAGCGCCAAAGCCTAAAGCTGACAATTTTAAGTCCTGAAAATCTTTATAGATCATGTTCCTTCTCCTTTTTCTGTTTTTTTATGGTGTAAATGAGATAATCGAGGCAATCCAATTTCTTCTGCTCTTCATGAACCTGCTCTAAAAGCTGGCACCTGTATCTGCATAAAATCTGCAGCCGTCTGTCGTATTCTCTTTCTCCACAGCATGCCAAAACCTGTTCGATGGTCGCATTGCTGCATCCTGCATCTTCCAGATTTTGAAGCAGCCCTGTATCACATGCCCTCTGCTCTTTCATTTGTTCGCCTCCTTCATTTCCATTATACTTACGCATCTTTCTAATAACAAATACTTATAAAGAATACTCTCATATAGACAAAAAGCATGGTTGACAGTATAGTAAATGTCCGCTTATAATAGATTCAACATGAAAAAGGAGGTTCTTCAATGGAATTAAGAGTGTTACGGTATTTTCTGGCAGTTGCCAGAGAAGAAAGTATTACAGCCGCCGCCCAGCAGCTTCATGTGACGCAGCCCACCTTATCACGACAACTAATGGATTTAGAAGAAGAACTTGGAAGTCCTCTCTTTATTCGTGGTAATCGAAAAATCACCTTAACGGAAGAAGGTCGTTTTCTGCGTAAACGAGCCCAGGAAATTATCGATTTGACTGATAAGACACAAGCTGAGTTTAACAGTGTAGAAGATATGATTACAGGTAATGTCCATATCGGTGCAGGAGAGACCCAGGCGATTCGTCTCTTAGCAAAAGCTGCCTGTCGCCTTGGCGATGAGCAGCCGCATATACATTATCAATTGTTCAGCGGCAATGCCGATGATGTCATGGAAAAACTGGATAAGGGACTTTTAGATTTTGGTATTGTCATTCAGCCTGTGGATATCAGCAAATATGACAGTTTGCAGCTACCTTATCAAGATGTCTGGGGTGTTCTAATGCGGCGTGATGCCCCTTTAGCAAACAAGGATTATATAGAGCCTGCAGATTTAAAAGATTTGCCGCTTCTGTGTTCCAGACAGAGTCTGCTCAAATCAGATCTGAGCGACTGGTATGGTTCAGACTTTGAACAACTAAACATCATTATTCGCTATAATCTCATCTACAACGCAGCTCTGATGGTAGAGGAAGGTCTCGGCTATGCCATCACCCTTGATGGTCTCATCAATACCACAGGCGACAGCACATTGTGTTTCAGACCACTTGCACCAAAACTGACTGCAAACCTTTATCTCATTTGGAAAAAATATCAGGTATTTTCTAAAGCCTCGGAAAAATTTTTAGCGTATTTGAAAGACGATCTTTCTACAGCAATGCCTCCGCCCCTTTATTAGCGTAGGCTAACTGCATTATCAATCTATACTTTCGTCTTCATTTTGTCAAAATATACTACCATAAATTTGACAAAGCAGTGACAAGCTTTTTATCTTTACGCAGTATGATTCATCTTTTATATCTTAAATGTATCCCCAAACCAGTTTTACTGCATATAATGTATCATAATACAACAAAAAATAATAACGAGGTGGTTTCAATTGGATAACCATAATCTGTGGTTTCATTCGCAGGACTTATTTTGTATGAAAAGTCGTCCCAGCAAAGAAAATCGTCAAAATATATTACAAAACTCACCAGATTTTAAGCCCGAAGAAAACACATCTAAACCCGATGCTTCTCAGTATACAAACATGCCATCCCCTTACTATTGCGAACCTGGACCAATGGGTCAAAGAGGCGAGCCCGGCCCTTGCGGTCCTCAGGGAGAACGCGGTAAAACCGGTCCACAAGGCGTTACCGGTCCGCAAGGGCCGCAAGGTGCAACCGGACCGATGGGACCAAAAGGCGATCCTGGAGCACAAGGTCCGCAAGGTCCTCCCGGCTATCCACAAAACAGTGTGTTTGCATCATTCATTAATGCAGAAACTCTTTTACCAGAAGAGATTCTCCTTCCATTAAATACACACATACCAGATCCAAGTGGAAATATTTCTCTCCATGACTCCTGTTCCATTATTTTAAAACCAGGATATTACACAATTTATTATCATCTATCTACAACAGCAAAATCGTCTGGCGCCATAGAATTGATGCCGTTTTTTAATGACTCTAATCAGTCGTTATATGCAGAATGCATCAATGTTGAAAAACGAAATGAATTGGTAAAATTGTCAAGATATTTTATCGTTGAAACTCATGATGACACTTCTTTGCAATTTACATGGTCTTCTTCTGTCAATACCGCCAGAACGACTATGAATATCATTATACAAAAACTCAACAGACAATAAAACTATAGGAGGACCAAATATGATCACAATAAGTCTTTGTATGATTGTTAAAAATGAGGAAAAACACCTTGCCCGCTGCCTTGATCATATCGCAAATCTTGTAGACGAAATAATTATTGTAGATACTGGTTCAACTGACCAGACATTAGAAATAGCATCTAAGTACACATCGAAGATTTATACCCATCCTTGGATAGACGATTTTTCTGATGCCCGCAACTACGCTTTTTCCAAAGCATCTATGGACTATTGCATGTGGATAGATGCAGACGATGTTCTGGAAAAAACAGAATCCCCAAAATTTCTACAGCTCAAACAGACACTAACATTAGATACCGATATCGTAATGATGAAATATCATACAGCCTTTGATGAAGCTGGCAATCCTTCTTTTTCCTATTTTAGAGAACGTTGGATAAAAAACTCTCCAGACCACCGTTGGGTCGGTGCCGTTCACGAAGTAATTCCGCTAAATGGCAAGATAATTTATTCTGACATTGCAGTCTGTCACAGAAAGATCGGTACAGGAGACCCTGATCGCAACTTGAAAATATACCAAAAACAACTGTCCACAGGAAGGCCTATGGATCCAAGGCAACAATATTATTATGGAAGAGAACTATACTATCATCAAAAATATGAAGAAGCAATTTCAGTTTTTGAACGTTTTATGTCATCATCGGAAGGATGGATTGAAAATAAATTAGAAGCATGTTCTATCTGTGCCGACTGCTATTACCAATTAAATCAAGAGACCTCTGCTCTTCTGACTCTATTTCGCAGTCTCTCTTTCGATTTACCAAGAGCTGAATTATGCTGCCAGATTGGGAAACATTTCTTAGAGCGCAAAAACTACCAAAATGCTATCTATTGGTATAAAAATGCACTGCAGGCAAATCGAAATGAGTATGCTGGTGGTTTTATTTTGCCTGATTGCTATGATTACGTTCCTTTTTTACAGTTATGCGTGTGCTATGACAAATTAGGAGATAGACAAAAAGCAAAAGAATATAATGAGCGTGCTGGAATTTGTAAACCTCATTCAAAAGCATACCTTTATAACAAGCAGTATTTTGATGACTTGAACGTATAACCTGTGCCTTCTATGTCAATGAGAAAAACTTGGCGCTGCGTATTGTAACCAACATAAAAAATTATCATATAATATATATGTCAAAAGTTTTCGATTTTCAAGAAAACCTTTTGTTAATAATATAGAAAGGATATGTTTGATATGAATTCAAATAATTCATATAATTATAATACAAATCAGTACGACAACCCATATTTTTCTCCTTGCTGTAATCATGAACAGGATTGTCCAAAAGGTGATCAGGGACCGCAAGGTCCTCAGGGAGAAAAAGGTGATCCTGGCTGCCCTGGTCCAAAAGGTGACAGAGGAGAACAGGGACCGATGGGACCACAGGGTATTCCTGGCGCACCTGGTGCGAGAGGACCAAGGGGAAACACGGGACCGGTTGGACCTACTGGCAATACCGGACCAAGAGGTCTTGAAGGTCCAAGAGGATACGCAGGGCCACAGGGTATCCAGGGGATTCAGGGAGTTCGCGGTGATGTCGGACCAAAAGGTGATCCCGGCTGCGAAGGACCGAAAGGTGATATTGGACCACAAGGTCCAGTAGGAAATACCGGCCCAACTGGTCCCATCGGTCCACAGGGCGATATAGGGCCGCAGGGTCCAAGAGGCATTCCTGGCATCACAGGACCGACTGGTCCTACTGGACCAATGGGGCCGCAAGGTGTTACTGGTGCACAAGGTATTCAAGGTGTTACTGGTCCAATGGGAACCCAAGGTCCAAAGGGCTGCCCTGGAGATGACGGACCAACCGGACCAACTGGACCTATCGGTCCAACTGGCGCTAACGGTGTAACTGGTCCTACTGGCCCTGCTGGCGCTGACGGTGCAACTGGACCGACCGGTCCTGCTGGCGCCGATGGCGTTACTGGTCCAACTGGTCCGACTGGCGCTAATGGTGTTACTGGTCCTACCGGTCCTGCTGGCGCTGACGGTGTTACTGGCCCTGCCGGTCCTACCGGTCCTGCTGGTGCCGATGGCGTTACTGGTCCTGCTGGTCCTACCGGTCCTGCTGGCGCTGATGGCGTTACTGGTCCAACTGGTCCGACTGGCGCTGATGGCGTTACTGGTCCCGCTGGCCCTACCGGTCCTGCTGGTGCAGATGGCGTTACTGGCCCTGCTGGTCCTACCGGTCCTGCTGGTGCAGACGGTGTTACTGGCCCTGCTGGTCCTACCGGTCCTGCCGGCGCTGACGGTGTTACTGGCCCTGCCGGTCCTACCGGTCCTGCTGGTGCAGACGGTGCTACTGGCCCTGCTGGTACCGGTGCCATTATCCCATTTGCTTCAGGACTTCCAGTTGCTTTAACAACAGTAGCTGGTGGGCTTGCCGGACTTCCTGCCTTTGTTGGTTTCGGAAGCAGTGCGCAAGGACTTACAGTACTAGGTTCCAGCATTAATATTACAAATGCTGCAGGAACGCTTTCAAACTTTGCTTTTCAGGTTCCTCGTGCTGGCACAATTACCTCATTCAGTGCATTTTTCAGCACAACAGCAGCACTCTCTCTGGTGGGCTCCACTGTCGCCGTAAATGCACAAATCTATCAATCCACAACACCTAATAATGTGTTCTCTCCGATTCCTGGAACTTTAATCAACTTAACACCATCACTTACTGGAATCATATCCATTGGAACATTATTAAATGGTTCTCTCACAGGACTCAACATTCCAGTAACTGCTGGAACCCGACTGATGCTGGTATTCTCAGCATCGGCAAGCGGTCTAACACTGGTTAATACTGTTGTAGGATATGCAAGTGCTGGCTTGAGCATTAATTAAGATTAAAATAAACTCTTTAGCGAAGCAGTTTCAGCTGCTTCGCTATTTCTTTATGCAGCCCGAAAACTGGCTCTACATTTTGTCAAATCCCATAAATTGCATAGTCGAATGACTTCAAATTAAATTTCATTCCATATATAGCAAAATAGATAGGCTAAGCCTATCTATTTCTTTGGTGCGGTCTAAGGGATTCGAACCCCCACGGTTTCCCACACGGACCTGAACCGTGCGCGTCTGCCAATTCCGCCAAGACCGCATATTTAATTTTATCAGCTGTGTTCCTGCCGACTATTCTATTATACATGACTACAGAAAAAATGCAAGTAAAATTTTTAAATTTTTTAGAGTTTCTTCGTATTTTTCCTGATACATTGACTGTAACTGAGAATGATTTCCTTTCGCTGAATAAACCTGCCCTGGCAAATCCCATTACTTTGAGCCAGACATCAGTCAGCTTGATACCTTCACTAAATTTTTTTATCATTACAGAACTTTACCCTTTGTTTGCCATAAAAAAGGAAAATATATCTACAAATCAGGCAAAAAAGGAGTGGATTGCTTCCGCAACCCGATTTTATCCTATATTTTCTCCTCATACAAATAAATTAGTACAAAGAAGTCGTTCTCCACTGCTCTTTTAACTGTAATCTCTGTTAGATTTTCCTTTTTTTGAACCAGCTAAGGGTAAAGTTCTGTAATTCATTTTAGCATCTCTATGTGAACCATCACCCTGAGGGCAATCTTGGTGCAAACACTCTTCCGTAAGTCTGTGGCAGCTCTACGTTTTACCGATATTGCTCTGCTAAAATTCTTGCCACATGTACCCCGCTGGCAGAAGCCTGCGACAGAGAGTGTGTCACACCAGAACCATCACCCAAGGCATAAAGCCCCGGTACACAGGTTTCCAGATTTTCATCAACTCGCACCTTAGAATTGTAAAATTTGACTTCTACACCATAAAGCAACGTATCTTCATTAGCCGTTCCTGGTGCAATTTTGTCCAAAGCGTAAATCATTTCAATGATACTATCAAGTTGTCGCTTTGGAATCACCAAACTCAAATCCCCCGGCGTTGCTCCAAGGGTCGGGCGGGTAAAACATTTTTCCATGCGCCTTGCACTGCTGCGGCGTCCCTTTACTAAATCACCGAATCTCTGCAGCAGCACACCACCACCCAACATGTTGGAAAGACGAGCAATAGATTCACCATATTCATTGCTGTCCTCAAAGGGCTCAGTGAAAGTGTTGGATACCAAAAGCGCAAAGTTGGTGTTTTCCGTATGCAGAGACGGGTCTCCATAACTGTGTCCGTTGACCGTAACAATACCATTGGTATTCTCCGATACCACCTCACCGCAAGGGTTCATGCAAAAGGTTCGCACCATATCATTGTAGCGATCTGTCTTATAGACAATTTTGCCCTCATAAACTGCATCGGTAATATGTTTAAATACCTCAGCTGGAAGTTCAACACGGACGCCGATATCAACCCGGTTCTTTTTCTGCTCAATTCCCAGTTTGTCGCAAACACCAGAAATCCACTTGGATCCAGATCTTCCTGTTGCAAGTACCAGCTTGTCGCACGTAAAATCGCCCTTATTGGTATGCACCACAAAGCTGCCATCTTCCGCACGCTCCACATCCTCTATGGTCGTATAAAACTGAGTGTCGATTCTCTCCTTAATATAGTCAAAAATTCTGCCAAGAATTTCAATATTTCTGTCCGTTCCCAGATGGCGTACCTTTGCCTCCAACAGATGAAGATTATTCTGCAGGCAGCGAGTTTTCAAATCAGAATCGGCAGTGGAATAAAGCTTAGCTTCAGAACCGCCCATGGAACAAAGTACGCTGTCCACATACTCCATCAATTCCAGCGCTTCGTCTATTCCGACATATTTGTGCAAGTCACCACCAAACTGGGTCGTGATATTGTACTTTCCATCAGATAAAGTTCCTGCGCCGCCGTAGCCGTTCATAATATGGCACGGACTGCATTTCACACAGGTTTTCGTCTTGCCTGTCTTAATCGGACAGACTCTCTTCTCAAGCGGCGCTCCCTTATCCAGCATTAAAACACTTGCCTTATGAGAAAGCTTTGTCAGCTCATAGCTCATAAAAACACCGCTGGCTCCTGCACCTGCGATGATGATATCATATTTTTTCATCGTCCTTCTCCTTATTTTATCAGTACCTGCTTTAGGCACACGCAAAAATAGAACCGCCTCATAGAAGCGGTCCTTATGAATTACAAGCCTTCGTTCGGCAGTACTTTATTCAGCTTCTGCCATAATTGCATCGAATTCCTGTACAACACTGTTAAACAGTTCTTCATCTTCAATATCAACCAGCTCAAATTCGTCTTCGCCAACTTCATTATATCCATAAAGATAAACATCATCTGAATCATCTAATGGAATCAGTGCAATGTAATCCTTACCGGCATGATCGAAAATACCCATAATTTCACATTCCAGTTCAACGCCGTCTTCAAACTCTAAAGTGATGATATCAGCCTCGTCCTGCATGTTGTTCTTGTTCTCTGCCATATTAATCCTCCATTTCGCCGGAATCTGTACCGGCTTCCAATTGTTTCTTCACTATCTTAATAATATACCATTATTACTGAAATTTATCAACTAAAATATTCTTTTATGTTCTTTGCGATCTGCTCCAAAAGTGATAATGTCTTAAGAAAGCGCAAGAGAAAATGTCCCAAAAGGATTCCTAAAAAACACATATCA
>NZ_QWES01000024.1:0-52943 GCF_009936115.1 Anaerotruncus sp. 80 | reverse complement strand
GATATGTGTTTTTTAGGAATCCTTTTGGGACATTTTCTCTTGCGCTTTCTTAAGACATTATCACTTTTGGAGCAGAATTTGTAGTTAAAAATCTTTGGTCATGTTGACATTTCCTTGATGTTTGTTATAATATACTTAACAAGACAACCGGAAGGTGCCGTGACCACCTGCCCCGGTGAAAAATTAAAAAGCTATTAAAAAATAGTCGTTCTATTCCTCGACCAAAGGCGAACGGCTATTTTTTATGTGTATAACTCAGAATGGCTACAATGAGCAGCGCAGCGGTTAAGATAACCATGAATTCTTCGTATGTACTCATAAAAACCACCCCTTTCCGCAAGACTCGGATAACAGGCGGTGCAGCACGTTCACCAGTGTTAAAAGTACTTAAGAACTTCGGAAAATTCGTCCTTCAAAACATCATCTTTGGTTAATTCTTTGCCATCAGTATATTTAGATAATAAGACTAATTCAGAAATCCTTTTCAGTGCTTCTGCTTTTCCAAACTCGTTAAGCAAATTAAAATTGTTTACAAGTTGGATATCTTTAGAATCAAGAACTTTTTTTGCAAAACCGTCAAAACCTGCTTCGTCAAAATCAAGATCCGTAGTGTTGCCAATTTTTTTGTAATCTTCGTCAGAAAGGAAGAATGCTGACACAGGAACATTTAAAACGTCGGACAGTTTTTCAATCATCGAAATATTTGGTTCACGTTGTCCCGTTTCATATCGACTTACGGTTATAGGTGAAACGCATAAAGCGGTAGCAAGGTCATATTGCGTCATGCTATTAGCGATTCTGAAATCTTTTATTTTATTACCAATATTTTTTTTCATCTTGTCACCTCTTGCAATAAAATTAGTATACCACAAAATAACCAAAAAGGCAGTTTTTTTAAAAAAATACTTGACGAATAACCAAAATGGTAGTAATATCAAAAATAAATAACCGATACGGTTAAATAATGAAACCAAGGGAGGATAAATAAATGAAGTTAGACCACGATAAGTTAGACCTCTTGCGTGCAAGAAATGTTTTAACGATTTCACAGCTGGCAAAGGTTGCAAAAGTTTCCGCCGCAACAATTGTGCGCGGGGGAAACCCGGGAATCGTCACCGTTGGCAAAATCGCTAAAGCCCTGGGCGTAGACGTGGAAGAAATCATTGTAAAGGAGGAATAAAAAACATGCAGGAATTAAAGAAACTGCGGACAATTGAACAAGCGTATGCAATCCTAAAAGAAATGGATCCGGATACGGCTATTTCAAAATGGTTTATCAGGGAGGCTATTCTAAACGGTGAAATCCCGTTTGTACAAGTTCACAGCAAAAGACTGATAGACCTTAACGACTTAATCAACTACATTAACAAAAGTATGTGCACAATGGCAGAAAGGCAGGCGAGATAATGAAGTATTATGAATTTGTAAATTTATTTAACCGTGTATCGCATGAAGGCTGGAACCAATTTGATATTGTAATGTTTTTAGTCGGCTACAAAGATAGCGTTGACTAAAAAGATATCGATAACATTCAAAAATATACCAACTAGGATAAATCCGTAAACAGTTTACGGATTTATACAAAAAAGGATTTGAAGAGGGTGAAAAAACGTCCTCTTTTACCCCTTGATTATAGGCTTAAGTTTACGACATAGAAAAAATGGAAAGGAGGAAGTAAGGACAAAATGGCGAGAATTGAAAGGTGGAAAGAAGTTACAATAGCAGGGGAAGAAATTATAGTTAGAACTTGCCAAAAGGACAGGGAGACTAGAAGACGGGCGAAGAAAAACCGCCCATCAAAAGAATCTGTTATCAAAAGCAATAAGAGGCAGCTAACCCGAAGAATTCACGCCATAATAGAAGAAAATTTCAAAGTAGGAGATTTATACATAACATTTACATATAAGCCAGAAGAGAGACCGGAAGAACGAGAGAGCGCAAAAAGCGATGTTGAGAAGTTTATAAGGAAGCTGCGGGCGGCATATCGTGCAGACGGTCAGGAGCTAAAAGCAATATGGGCAATAGAAGACGAACGCTTGTTTCATACTCATATGGTATTAAATAAACCCGGTAAAGAAGGGGAAAAGGCACTGAACACATGGAGCATTAAAGGCAATTTTTGGCGTGATGAAATTCACATCAGAGAGCACGCAAACGAGAAAGGGGAAATCCATCAGGATTTTTATTACCTGGCGCACTATCTCGTAAAAGAGAAAACAAAGCACTATGACAAGGTGAGTGACTTCCAAGAAAAAGCATACAGCAGGACGCGAAATTTAAGAGAACCGGAGGTTAGAAAATATCCTTTAAAACATGAAGAGTTGCAAATAGCTACCCCGGAAGGATACAGGCTTATAGACGGCAGTATAGAAGAATATACTGACCCATTGAATGGAGATATCTACAGAACATACCGTTTGCGCTGCATAAACGGAAGACCCTATAAAAGATGGGCAAGGGGGAAAAAGGCGAGGAAATCGGAGATATACCACTTAGAAAAGAACTTTATAGAAGAACAAATGGAATTCTTTAGGGAACTGTAGGAGGTGAAGGAGTGAAAAAAGAATGGTTGATATTAAGATATAGAGAAGCGGCGACAGAATCCATAAAGAAACAGCTTGAAGAGGCGAGTAATAAAGCGGTAGCAACTTTAGAATGTGGGGCAGAGTTTTTGCAGTATTTCAGAGGAGTAAATAAAAGGGAAGAGGTAGAACAAGAACTATTACGCTGCAAAAGGATTATAGCGCTTGAAAGCTGGCTGACTGAAACACCTGCCGTACATGATTGTCCACATAATTTGTGGTGGTGGAAATGGAAACCGTCAAGAATAAGGTTGAACGTGATAGTAAGAGAAAACGCGGACCATGAAGAGGCATGCGAAAATTTCGGATTATTAACAGGAATGCACTATAATTTTCCAACAGTAAGAGCAATAACAAAAAACGACGTTTTGAGGGCGCAAAAGTTTTTGATGGATATTTTCCCCTACCACGTTGGAGAAACGGCATTGAAGAGGGAAACAGACGAACACAAGAAGCTTGTAAGGATTGTGAATAGTGAAGTACAAGAACAGTTATCAATATTCAAATCCGACACGCTGTCGGATTTGTGAAAAAAGAAAGGTGATTTTAGGAATGACTAGGCTAGATATATTGTGGGAGATTTATGTTAGGAACCTTGCTTCGGGGCAACTCTCTGCAGAGTGTGACGAAGCAAGAAAGAAGCTTATTAATGCGCTTGAATGCGTGCGAGATTTTAGCGATTATAACCGCATAGACGTAGCAATTGAAGAGGTGATATGTATAAGCGGGTTTGATTGTTTTGTAGAAGGATATGAGTTAGCGTTATCTTTGTGTCAGACCAAGCAAGAAAGGGGAATAGCAAAATGAGTAGCAGAGTAGAAAACGCCTTGGAAGAGTATAGAGTAAAATATTTTAACAGGATTGGCAAATTTAACTTGTCGATGGAGGACTGCCTTGAGTTGAGGAGTCGCAACGACGAATTTGATATTTTGAACGATTCTTTCGAAGTGGGATTTGTCATTGGTATAAGATACGCCAATAAAATGCGAAAAGCCCTTAAATAAGGCGGTAAAGCGCATATAAAAGGACTCTTCAAAGGCTTGCAAGGGCAAACCCAAAAACACAATTAAAGTTTACCCTTGCAGGCGGAAAAAGTCAATCAGAAAGGAGTTTCGGAAATGGAAAAAATCAAAATCAGCTATGAAAACTTTGAAAGAATCCGCCCAGTTGTGGAAGCAATCAAAGAGGCAGCACCGGGAAAGGTGAAAGAAAAGCGAATCAAAAGCAATCTTGAAAACGGGCAGAAATACGACCGAATTTATATCGAAATCACTTGAAAAGGCTGTAAAGCTGCGGTATACTATTATCAGACAAATAAAGATATAGTACCGCAACCGCTTGGTTCCTGAGCGGGTGTAAGCTGAAATCAGCGTGGGAATAGCTTGAAAGAGTTATTCCCACGTTTTTATTTGTCCTAAAATTTCTTTTTTCCAATCCACCCGCCGAGACCCTGGCGGTATATCAAGTAGGGGTCTAAAATTAGCCCACCCGGGCAGAAAACGGAGGAATTAGACTGTGAGCGAAGAAAAGACATTTACACAGGAAGAGGTAAACCAGATTGTGCAGGAAAGGTTGCAGCGAGAAAAAAACAAGCAGCCGGAACTAGAACAGAGGGAAAAAAAACTTGCAAAAAGGGAAAAGGCATTTAATGCAAAAGAGTTATTACAAAAACACAATTTGCCCGAAGAATTCCAGAGCTTTTTAGAGGCGTCCGAAGATATGAATGCGGCAGTTATGCAGATTACACAGGGTATTAACGCCTGCAAGGCAAGCACGAAGCCTGTATATGAGCCGCGAGGCGGAGAACCGCACGACAAATCGGAGGATATTCGGAGAAGTTTCGGGCTTTACGATTAGGAGTGATAAATAAATGGCTATTCAATTAGCAACAGATTTTAAACCTTATGTAGATGAGGTTATGACAAAAGCGTCAACAATTGACCTTGTTGCCGGTGCAGAATTCAATTTTACCGGTGCAAATACTATCAAGCTTTATAAAGTAGGCACTGCACCAATGCAGGACTACGGAAGAAATCAAATAAAAGAAGGCAATTGGTCACACTATGGAGCGGTAACCACGTTAGATGCAACGACCGAAGAAATGACACTGAAAAAAGACCGTTCCTTTACCTTTGAAATTGACAAATTGGACGAAGACGAAACCAAGGGAAACCTTGAGGCAGCCTCTGCACTCAATAGGCAACTACGGGAAAAGGTTTTACCGGAAATTGAAGTACATTCTTATGGTGAAATTATAAAGCGTGCAGGGCTTAGAAATAGTGAGACAGCCGAGTTGACCGAAGAAAACATTTATGCAGCCATCACAGCGGCGAGCGTTGTTCTTGATGAGGCGGAAGTACCTGAAGAGGGGAGATATATTCTTGTAACGCCTGAGGTGCTGCGCCTGATGAAACTAAACAATGCTCTTGCAGTCAATGAAGATATTGGCAAAGAGCTACGCCAAAAAGGCGCAGTTGCTGCGCTGGACGGTGCGGCAATCATCAAAGTACTTTCAAAGCGTATGCCGGAAGGTTTCAAATTCCTTTACGGTCACCCGATGGCGGCGGCTGCACCTGTAAAGCTGGCAGACTATAAAATCCACAAAGACCCACCGGGGCTTTCTGGATCACTGGTAGAGGGCAGAATAAATTATGATGCTTTCGTCCTGGATAATAAAGTAAATGCGCTTTACTTGTACAGTACAAAGGCGGCTGAATCAGGAACGCAGAAATAAAGAGCAGGTGAGCCTATGAGCGAAACCGCAAAAAGAGGACGCAAACGCATTGAAATTGACCAAGAAAATTTTGAAAGCCTTTGTGCCTTGCAATGCACACTTGCTGAAATTTCGGGGTTCTTTGGGTGTTCAGCTGATACCGTTGAAAGATGGTGTAAACGTACCTACAAAATGAATTTTGCGGACATATTCGCACAAAAGAGAGCACCGGGGCAAATATCCCTTAGACGTTCCCAATTCAAACTTGCGGAAAAGAATGCTTCAATGGGGATATGGCTAGGCAAACAGTACTTAGGACAGGCGGACAGTGTAACAGAGCGCGAACAAATCACGGAAGATGACGGTTTCTTAGACGCGCTGAAAGGTACAGCCGCAACCGAATGGGAAGACTATACGCCCCCAAAAGCCCCTTCGCGCGCTATCAGCTCTGCTGAACAGTTAAAAAAGGCAAAGGAAGAACAACAGCTGCGGCAGCAGATACGGCAAGAGATACTTCAAGAACTGCAACCGGAACCGGAACCGGACCCAGAGCAGGAGAAACTAGATGAAATTTACAACAAATACGGAGCTATAGCAAAGGCGGTGAAAAATGATGTTGGATAAAAGTTTACTTGAGCAATACCCGGATTTGGTGAAAGAAATCAAGAACCAGACCGGAAGACTTGAAAAACTGCGAGACTTGCAGGAAACAAACCACGACCCGGAAACGGCTGCCTCTATCGCAGATCTTACGGTACTGCTGATAAAGAATACTGCTAGTTCAATTGAACTAGCAAGAAAAATTGAAGCGGAAGTATCTGCGGTAGATGATGCGAAAATTCGCGAGATTTTGCGTATGCGCTACCTGGTCGGTATGACATGGCGAGAGATTGGAGAAATATTCGACATGGAACCGGATAGCGTTAGGAAAGCGGTTAGAAAATATTATAGTTAGAATCCGTTATGATTGACGGTTTCTATATACTAGAATTTCATAGTTGGAGCATGTAGCCGCTGAATTTGGCGGCTATTTGCTTATACAGCGAGGTGAAAGTTATGACGAATGAAGAACTTGCTTTGAAGGTGAAATCGGGCGATACAGCCTATTTATTGCCTTTATGGGAGGGCGTGCAAAGGCTTGTTGAGATTAAGGCGAGAAGCTACAACCAGCCGGATTATTATGACGACATGATACAGGAAGCATATTTACAGCTGCAGCCGGCGGCAGAACGCTACAAACCTTCTGCGGGGAAGTCGTTCATCGGGTACTATATCAAGTATTATGTGCCTAATGCCTTTAAAATTGCCCTGTACGGCGGGAGAAGTGAATCAAGGGTAAACAGTCCTGATAATCATTTGATTAGCTTATATAGACCCGTTGGAGACGATACCGAGGCATGTTTAATTGATGAACTTATCGACCTTGAGGGCGAAACAGCACACCGGCACATAGAAGATGCGGACTTTTGGCAAGATGTCGGTAGACTGCTACGCAAAGGCATAAAGCAGATACCAAGCGACCAGCAACGGGAAGCAGTAAACTTTCACTATTTGCATGATACAACCTTTACCAATGCCGCCCATCTGCACGGCATACACGTGAACCAGTGGCGAAGCCAATACCAAAATGGACTGCGAAAGCTCCGCAAGTTCCTCTTGGGATTGCCGAAAGAAGAGCAGGAGAAAAGCGGCTTAAACGACTATTTGGAAAGTCATAGGAACTATGCCGGAGGTATGGGAGCATGGAAGAATAGTGGTTTCACTTCCAACACGGAGGCAATCGCCCTGAAGCGTATCCAGCTTGAGGAAGAAATACGACAATTTGAAGATATTGTTACCATGCTTAAAATGTGAGATACTACATTTAAATCTATAATAGACTGTATCGTATGTTAAAATCAGTTGAAAAATAAACGTTATCAGCTGATTTTTTTAATACAAAAATTAATATAATTTTAATACAAAAGTTTTGAATGAGTGGCAAACGGTGAATAAGTATACAAAAAATGAATAAAGCGGCAGAATTTATTAAAACATCATAAACGTTGAAATATCAACGGATAAGAAAAGAACCGCAAGCTGTATGCGGTTCTCAAAATGTATTGGTACTTCCAAGGGGAGTCGAACCCCTGATTCAGCCGTGAGAGGGCTGCGTCTTGACCACTTGACCATGGAAGCATATTTAAAAATTATCAATGAGCAGTTGAAATCTCACGCTATTTATTATATACTTAAAAATGATTGTTGTCTAGTAGAATTTTTTATTTTTATAAATTTTAAATAGAAGGAGAAAGCTATAATGAGAAAATTTAAGAGTACAAGAGGGAGCAAGCAGGAACTGACAGGGGCACAGGCGATTATTCAGGGACTTTCTGAAGATAAGGGTCTTTACGTTCCGACTGAGATTCCGGCGATTCCGTTTAATATAGAAGATATGATGGGAAAAACCTATCAGGAGATTGCTCTCGCAGTAATCGGTGCTTTCTTCGATGACTATACTGAGGAAGAGATGCAGTACTGCATCAACGGCGCTTATGATGAAAAATTTGAAGCTGCGGATATTGCACCGATTGTCAGAGCAGGCGGCGCATATTTTCTGGAACTGTATCATGGAAGAACAGCAGCTTTTAAGGATATGGCTCTGTCTATTCTGCCATATTTGCTGACCACTGCCATCAAGAAAGAAAATGAAGATAAGAAGATTTGCATTCTGACTGCAACCTCTGGAGATACCGGAAAAGCTGCCTTGGAGGGTTTTGCAGATGTGCCGGGAACAGAAATCATCGTATTTTTCCCGAATCAGGGCGTCAGTCAGGTGCAGGAGCGTCAGATGATTACTCAGGAGGGTGCAAACACCCATGTCTTTGCTATCAACGGAAACTTTGATGATGCGCAGACTGGCGTAAAGAAAATATTTAATGACAACGCATTTGCCGAAAAACTGGCAGCCTCTGGGTGTAAGCTTTCTTCGGCTAATTCCATCAATATCGGCAGATTGGTGCCACAGGTTGCGTACTACGTCTACAGCTACATAAAGCTGGTGGAAAGCGGTGCGATTAAAAATGGCGAAAAGATGAACATCGTGGTGCCGACCGGAAACTTTGGGAACATTTTGGCAGGTTACTATGCAAAGCAGATGGGCATTCCTGTGGGCAAGTTTATCTGTGCTTCCAACGAAAACAAAGTTTTGACAGACTTTATCAATACAGGTATATATGATATCAAGAGAGACTTTTATCTGACTAATTCACCGTCCATGGACATTTTGATTTCCAGCAATCTGGAACGGCTGCTGTATCATTTATCCGGCGGAAATGGAGAGGAAATCAAGGCACTGATGGCGCAGTTAGACACCGAAAAGGTTTACAAAGTCAGCGATAAAATCAAAGCAGGCCTTGCTGATTTTTATGGCGGCTATGCGGATGTTGCACAAACCAACGAGACTATTAGCCAGATGTATGCGGAGCATGGCTATCTTATGGATACCCACACTGCAGTGGCGTATAAGGTTTATGAAGATTATCGCAAGGAGACAGGGGATACCACACCGACCGTCATTGCATCCACGGCTAGCGCTTATAAGTTTGCTGAAAGCGTTGCAAAATCAATCGGCCTTGGAGAGGAAGAAAATGGATTCCGCTATGTGGAAGCGTTGGCAGCAAAGACCGGCGTGCGCGTGCCGAAGGGCTTAAAAGATTTAGATAAGAAAGAAGTCAGACATACCGGCGTAATTAATATCGAAGAAATGATGAACGTGGTAGAAGAGTCTGTAAAATAATAAGTTGAATCAGTTAAACAAAAGGCTTCAGCATTTTCGCTGAAGCCTTTTTAGAAGGATTTTATTTTACTGCATTGAATCCGTCTTGGAGGTCTGCAATAATATCATCAATATGTTCTGTGCCGATGGACAGACGAATGGTGTTCGGCTTGATACCTTGCTCTGCCAATTCTTCTTCATTAAGCTGGCTGTGGGTCGTTGTAGCCGGATGAATCACCAGACTTTTAACGTCAGCTACGTTAGCAAGCAGAGAGAAAATCTGCAGATTGTCGATAAACTTGTGTGCTTCGGCAATGCCGCCTTTGATTTCAAAAGTGAAGATGGAAGCACCGCCGTTTGGGAAGAACTTCTGGTATAAGTCGTGATCCGGATGATTAGGCAGAGACGGATGGTTTACCTTTTCTACCTGAGGGTGCTTTGTAAGAAATTCCACAACTTTTTTTGTATTCTCTGCATGACGGTCAAGTCGCAAGGATAAAGTCTCTACACCCTGCAGGAGCAAAAATGCAGCAAATGGAGAGATGGTCGCTCCGGTGTCACGAAGCAGGATTGCGCGGACATAGGTGACAAAGGCCGCCGGACCTGCAGCTTCCACAAAGGAAACTCCGTGGTAGCTAGGATTTGGAGCGGCGATTGGGTCGAATTTTCCGGAGGCTGCCCAGTCAAACTTGCCGGCGTCTACAATAATGCCACCCAAAGTTGTACCATGACCGCCAAGAAATTTAGTTGCAGAATGGACGACGATGTCAGCGCCATGTTCAATGGGACGAATCAGATAAGGCGTGCCAAAAGTGTTGTCTACGATGAGAGGCAGCCCATGCTTATGAGCAAGTTGTGCTAGCGCGTCAATGTCAGGAATATCACTGTTTGGATTTCCTAAGGTTTCGATGTAAATTCCACGGGTATTTTCGTTGATAGCACCCTCGACCTCAGACAGATTGTGAATATCCACAAAGCTTGCAGTAATGCCAAAGCCAGGTAGGGTATGAGCCAGCAGGTTGTAACTGCCGCCGTAAATGGTTTTCTGTGAAACAAAGTGACCGCCATTTTGCCCTAACGCCTGCAGGGTATAGGTAATTGCAGCTGCGCCGGAAGCCAGCGCCAGTGCGGCTGTGCCGCCTTCTAAAGCGGCAACGCGCTGCTCCAGTACGTCCTGGGTGGAATTGGTAAGACGACCATAAATATTGCCTGCGTCAGCAAGTCCAAAGCGTGCTGCAGCGTGTGCAGAATCATGAAATACATAAGAAGTTGTAGCGTAAATTGGAACTGCACGAGCGTCAGTTGCTGGGTCTGGAGTTTCTTGTCCTACGTGGAGCTGGAGTGTTTCAAATTTATAGTTTGCCATGATTATTTTCCTTTCTGTTTATATGATTTTACATTTATAATATAGATTTACTGCTTAGCATCAGTGATGCGGATTAGTCACATTCGTCCGAATCGGAAATTCTCTCTGACAAGTTCCTGAAAATAGTGTTTCATTGTCTTAATTCCTTTCTTACAAAAATCAAACAGCCCGGAAGATTCGATTTGTCTTCCGGGCTGATACGTAACTGAACCTTGTGTATCGTTTAAGCGATAACGCGACGTACTTTTGAAGGAGAGACCCAACCGAATTCTGCTGCACTTAAAGACATGCACAGGGAGAACATCCACATGTACATAGTTGTCATCATATTTATCATTACAAAAGCAGAATTGTAATTTTTCATGATAGGGACTCCTTTCTTTCAATTTCCTGTCTGTGAAGTTAATATGAGTATAAATGTTTTTTCCTACTTTGTCAATGGGTAAATAGGAAAAATATGAAAATATGTGTAAACAGGGTCAATGTGGGCAGAATGCGTTTCAATGATTTTTTGGCGGGGGACAACTCTTGCAGGACACGACAGGACAGACCCTGGTGCGGTCAGCGGAAAATTCGTGGAAGCAGATATGGCTGCGCCGCTTTTTTTGTGTGTAATACACTGCCTGACAGGCAATATCAAAGATATTTGCTGTAGCACGATGAAATAAAGATAGGTAGAGAATTATGCGCAGAGTAAAGGTTTTGTTTTGCATCAAAAACCTGCTGCAAAAAAATGTTTTAAAAACATAGCAGAAACTACTTGCAATCTTCCTCAACTTGTGGTAAATTATAATGGTGCTTGGAGGATTGACCGAGTGGCTAAGGAGCCGCATTGGAAATGCGGTAAGGTGTAACAGCCCCGTGGGTTCGAGTCCCATGTCCTCCGCCAGAAATAAAAATGACACTCTGATGGGTGTCATTTTTATTTTTTGACTTAGCATCTAATGGGGCGAGAATCCACGCGTGGGTGAGAGTGTCCCATCCCCATTTTGCGCAGGACTTCGCCCGCAATGCAAAATGGGAGAGCGAAAGGAGCCTGCGATCCTCTGCTGTTCAATATTCGCAGGCTCCTGTAGGAGCTTTGTACGAAGTACAAAGCGTTGTCCTCCGCCAGAAAATCATTAAAAAACCAACGGTTTTGCCCGTTGGTTTTTTCTATACCTACATTCCACCTACATTTTTCGGAAAATAATAGGAGATGTGCAAAGAAGAACTTAGACAACCTCGACTGTCCAGTCTTCCGGAATAAGCTGCAAGATAAAGCCCTTGACTGTATCTACAGCTTTTTTCTTTGCTTCGGTAAGGAGCCCCTTGGCAGTGGCTTTTTTCTCCATCTCAGCTTTCTGGTCTTTGTTAAAGCTGTTGTAGTCGGTGACCTTTAGCGGGTTGAAAATGCTGGTGGTTTCGTCGAAAACCTCCAGACTGTCTTCCTCAATCTGATGGGACAGAATTTCAGCCTCAGGGAGAGTAATCGAAATCTTTTGCCCGGAAACTGAAATCTCAGCATTGGAAAGATTGACACCGGCTTTAATCTCTCCATCGTAGGTAATGATAAATCCTTTGGTGGTGAAAGGAAGTTTAATTCCGTAAAAATCTTTACTATTTTCAAATTCAGCCATATTGGTGTATGAGTAAGTAATCGTGGCGAGCTCACTAATTTCCGTCAGTTTATTCTCCAGCACTACTGCATCAATTTCGGAAACACCGGCAGATTTGCCAACCGAGCGTCCGAAAAAGAAACAGATGAGGCAGACTGCTGCAAGAAACAAAGCAATTACGCCGATTTGTTTAGCTTTCTTCATAATGTTCCCCTTTTCGACAAAATATATTGTTAAGCTTATTTTATCATCTGCCGGCAAAAATGCAATAGATTTACCACGGAATACAAAAATCTTCGTACTGCTTTTGTTGCAATAGATAAGACAAAGTTTTATAATAGATAATATCTAGTGATAGATTGGGTTTTAATTGAGAGTTTTACCAAAACACTGATACAGGAGGTGACCGTTTCCATGAAAGTCATCGTAATCGGTGGCGGTCCGGCTGGCTATGAGGCGGCAATGGGGCTTAGACGCCGAGGAATTGAAACAGTTTTAATAGAAAAGAACTCTATCGGAGGTACTTGTGTCAACAGCGGCTGTATTCCGACCAGAGTTTATTTGCAGGTGATAAAATCGGCAGAGACTCTAATTCGAAGCGGTTTTGCGAAAACGGAGCTAACCCCGAAGGATCTGCGTAAGTTAGCTACTGGGAAGATTCAGCAGCTTGTGTACGGCATGACATATATGCTGCAGAAGCAGAAGGTTCAGCTGTTAGAAGCGGAGGTTAGCCAGATAGAGGCCGGCAAGGTGTCACTGGCAGATGGAACCTGTCTGATGTGTGATGAAATTATTGTTGCCACTGGCTCAGAGCCAATCAGTGCAGAAAACTTTACCGCAGAGCAGCAGTTTACCGCAGAACAGCTTTTTACGCTGGAAAATCTGCCAAAACGACTTGATATAATTGGAGGCGGCGTCCTTGGGGTGGAACTTGCGGTGATTTTACAGTCCTTGGGCGTTCAGATTACTCTGCACGAGCATATGCCGCGAATTCTGCCGGGATGGGATAAGGACATCAGTGATGCCATGGCCTCCTACCTGAGAAGCCTGGGTGTACAGCTTGAGACCAACAGCGTATCCGGTGTTTTTGAGAATATGGTATTTTGCTGCGGAAGAAAGCCGAAGCTTCCGTTGATTAAAGGACAGACGGCAGGAATTCACTTGATTGGAGACTGCAAAGGCGTACATTTTACAGCGGATATGGCAGCAGAGGATGGCCGACAAGTTGGTGCGGCGGTGACCGGGGAAAGAACCGAACGCATAAAACCAAACATCGTTACTGCCCAGTGTATCTTTACGCCCCTTGAGGCAGCGGCAGCAGGCAGTATTTGCAAAGAAGGCATGGTAGAAAGTTATCTTTCGACAGATATGATGGCAGGCGGCGTGATTTTCGGCACGCAGGGCGCATTTGCAAAGGCAGTCATGGAAAAAGAAACCCACATCTTAAAAGGTTTTCATGTGGTTTCTCATTTGGCTTCAGAAATCATTCAAATCGGACAGGCAGCGATTGCTGCTGAGATGACTGCAGAGCAGTTTTTGGAGCAGGTATTTCCGCACCCTACGGAGGGAGAACTATTAAAGGAAGCCGTGCGAGGTCTGTTATGAATTTAATCATCGAAAGAAGTCATAACCCCAGTCATAATTTGGCAAGGGAAGAGATGCTTTTTAATCATGTGGAGGAAGATACCGTTTATCTTTGGCGCAACAACCCCTCAGTTATCATCGGTCGACATCAGAACACGCTGGCAGAAGTTGATGAGGCAGCTGCGGCACGTGAGCATATCGGAATAGTGCGGAGATTGACAGGAGGCGGCGCAGTCTTTCACGATTTGGGAAATATCAATTTTTCCTTCATTTTCCCAGATGGGGTCTTTGAGGAGAAGGCAGCGCAGGGATTGCAGATGATGATAAGCTATCTGCAGAGCTGCGGCGCACCATGTTTTGCAAACGGCAGAAACGACATCTGTATGACGGATTCCTCAGGAAATGTAGTGAAAATCAGCGGTACAGCCATGACACAGAGAGAAGAACGTGGGATTTTTCATGGTTGCATTCTCTTTGATTGTAATCTTGCTGCTATGGAAAAAGTCCTGACGCCAAAGAAGGAAAAATTAGTGTCGAAAGGCGTTACCTCTGTACGCAGCAGAGTTTCCAATCTGCGTGGACTGGTGCCTGCGCTTAGACATATCAGTGCAGATATTTTCTTTGAAGACTGGGGAAAGGAACTATCAAAAAGTTGTCAACTCATTGGGAAAATGAGCCCAGATGAAGAAGAGGAAATCGCGACTCTCATCGAGCGCAGATATGGAAACAGACAATGGAATTTCGGCAGGAATCCGATATGTACCATGGAGGCAAGCTGCAGATTTCCTGTAGGTACAGTGACCTTTCATGGAAATATCAAGGGTAGCGAAATCAAAAGTTGTTCTTTTAGCGGAGATTATTTGGGGCTGGAAGATTTTGGGGAAATCTCTGCGAGACTGCAGGGCGTTGAATTTTCTTACAGCGCCATAGAAAAAGCCCTGCAGGGGATAAAGCTTGAGGCATATTTTGGAACATCCAATAAAGAAGATATATTGAATTTTTTAGCAGGAAGGAGTGAGTAATCATGGCATTTATAATGAAAGATGAAGTTTTTGCAGATATGAGAGCAGTCTGTAAGAGCATGTATGAAGAGGGAAAAAATCTCAAAGCGGAAGAAGCGCTGATGAAGCTGATGAACATGGAAGGCATGCCTATGCACTGTCCGTATCACCACTTTATCATGCCGGCGGCGCTGCTGAGCATTGCGGCGATTCAGGAGGGAAAATCCTGGGAGGAACTGGATAGCTGGCTTGCTATAACAGAAGAACGGGCAAAGACCGTGCCTCCTGGATTTTGTGGAAACTGCGGCACTTGCGGCGCAGCAGTAGGCATTGGCATTTTTATCAGTGTATATACCGGAGCGTCGCCTCTTTCTGTGGAAAACTGGCAGTGGGCAAACGAGGGAACTGGTAAGAGTCTGATTGCGATTTCCAAATATCCGGGACCTAGGTGCTGCAAGAGGACTTCCTTTTTGGCGGCGCAGGAGGGTGTGCCGTATATCAACGAAAAATGTGGGTTACATATGGAGATTTCAGATGACATCAAATGCAGATACCATGGGAAAAATGCCCAGTGCCTGGAAGAGAAATGTCCGTTCTATGAAGAAGATGAGAAGGAGGCGTAAGAGATGGCAAAGGAAATTATCGTGCCGGAAAGTCTGCTGCCAAAGCCGCAGCCTTACAGGAATTGTGAGTGCATGAAGCAGCCCATTGATTTAACAGCAAAAAAAGGAACCATCACATGGCTGGTGGAAGTGGGGGAAGCTGTTAAGGAAGGGCAGACCGTCTGTGAGGGTGAAGTGGACAAGAAAATCGTAGAGATCAAGGCGCCGGTCAGCGGGATCCTCAAAGAAATTCTCATCGAAGATGAACACGTTTTTAAGGCAGGAGATGTAGTAGGATATATTGAAAACAAATAAATCTTTCAAGTAAGCAAAAAAGTTTTCTTATTTTGGCGAAATCGCCTTTTAAGAAAACTTTTTTTTCTGTCGTGGATAATTGTGCAAGTATGCAAATACGCAGCGAAGCATGATGTTTTACTCGATGGATTTTAGTGATTCAGTCATGCTGATTTTCTCCAGCTTATAGTACATGGCGAGACTGACTATTGTGGCAAAGGCAAATGTAAGAATCACGGCAAGTACGTAGCTGAGCGGTGTGATTCGCACGTCGAAGCAAATTAAATCCACTTGGATTTGGCTCATGACAAAAGCATGGAGTACTTTCCCCAGAATAAGTCCTACGAGGGCACTGATTCCTGTCAGGAAAAAGTTTTCGCGGAACACATAGGCAGAGGTTTCACCAGGATAAAAGCCCAGCACTTTGATGGTAGCGATTTCCCGAATTCGCTCTGTAATGTTAATGTTGGTTAAGTTGTAAAGCACGATAAACGCCAGTGCGCCAGCGCTGAGGATAACCAACAGAATAACGTAGTCCAGACTTTCCATCATGTTTTCTACGCGGATTCTGAAATCGTGGTTGATAGAAACTGCAGCTACATAGGAATCATTTAGGACGCTGGCGGAAGAACTGTAGATATGCGCGGTGTTATCGCCCGTATCTGCATTTGAGCCGTCTGCAGCAGAATCAGAAGCGGCATAAACCAGCGCAGCTTTTATTTCCGGAAGACCGCCCCAGTCATTTTCTACAGCTTTCGGTGAAATATAGATGTAGTTTTGCACGTAATTTTCGCAGACGGCGCTGACGGTAAGATGAACTTCCTTTCCATCTTTGTTTCGCAGAATAAAATCGCTGCCTGGCGAAAGATTATAGGTGTTAGCCAGCTTTCTGCAGATAACCGCTTCCTTTTGGCTCGGGTAGGAAATTGGATTACCGGCGTTATCATGAAGCCTTATGAAATCACCAAAGTCAGAACTGTCTGCTGCAATCAAGTTGACCGATTTTATAGCGTCCTCTGTCACTAGGTCGGCACTGCTTAGGTGGAGATAAATCAGCTTGTCTATAGAAGAAGCATTTTTTTCAGAAAAGCGCTGTTGGCGAGTTTCTGTCATTTCCTTATTAAATGTGATGCTGTAATCGTATACCTGAATTTCGTCGTACTGATAGTCAGCGAAGTTTCGCACAGAATCGCTGACGCCGAGACCTGTCAGAAGCAGGGCAGTACAGCCGCTGATACCCAGTACCATCATGAAAAAACGCTTTTTGTAGCGGAAAATATTTCTAAACGATACCTTATAGAGAAAGCTCAGCTTATTCCAGAGGAAAGGAATTCTCTCCAGAAGAATTCTCTTTCCATTTTTCGGGGCTTTGGGGCGAATCAGCTGGGCAGGCACTTCTCTGAACTCTGCATAGCAGGAGAACAGGGTAGTCCCCATGGAACACAGCAGAGAAACTGCAAGAGCAGAGGCTGCCAGCGGTTTATCGACGATATAGACAAGGTCTGCGCTGAAATCGTACATCATGCCGTAGGCGTGCCAGATGATAATCGGGAAGATGTAACAGCAGGAGAAGAAGCCGATGATACAGCCAATTAAAGCGGCGCTTCCCGAATAGAACATATATTTTCCGATGACCGCGCCGTTACTGTAGCCTAAAGCTTTCATAACGCCAATCTGGGTTCGCTGTTCATCAATCATCCTTGTCATGGTAGTCATACACACAAGGGCTGCTACCAGAAAGAAGAAAATCGGAAAGATTTTTGCGATTCCATCGATAATACCGGAGTCATTTTCGAAACAGGCGTAGCCGATGTTGGTATTTCTGTCCAGCACATATGTGTCAGGTGTTTCGATGTCTTCGATTTCTTTTTCGGCATCGGCAAGTTCTATTCGTGCATCTTTAAATTCCGCATCTGCTTTTGCAAACTTTTCATCTGCTTCCGCTTTGCCTTTATAGTAGGCGGTGAAGCCGTCTTCGATTTCTTTTTCGGACTTGGAAAGCTTCTTTCTGCCTTCGCTTATTTGCGTAAAACCTGTTTTAATTTCTTTTAGATTCTTTTGCAGTTCTTTTTCGGCAGCAGAAAGCTGCGCTTCGGTCTGTGCAGCCTGTTCCGGTGGCAGATAAGCTTTATTTGCTTCAAATTCTTCTCGTTTTTTTGCGGTTTCAGCAAGCCCTTGTTCTACCTTAGCCTGATTATCTTTGAGGCGTTTTTCCTGTTTGTTTAAGTTCTCTTTGTTTTTGGCAATTTCGGCTCTGCCGTCTGTCAACTTCTGATAGGTACTGGCAAGTTCTCGCTGGGCATCAGCTTTTTCGTTCTGATATTTCTTGTAGTTTTTGTCATATTCTTTCTGAGCTTCTGTAAGCTCTTTGCGTGCCTCTGTCACGATAGCGTCATAGCGGCGGTCTGCTTGTATGTCAACCTGTGTCTGTACGGCATCCTCCGTTCTTGAGATGAGATCTTTGTATGCACTGGTGTAAATGGGAAAGTTTTCAACAAGGGACAGGTAAATTTCAGTGTAATAGTCCGTATCAAAACCTCCGTCTCCGAGGTAGGCAAAACCGGAAACGGATCCATTTCCAAGAGCGGTGGAGCCCCTTTCAAAATTCAGGTAAATGGGGGAAACACAGGTTCCCACAACGGTATAGGTGTCATGGGTCAGCATGTCCAGTGTGTCATCTTCGTTATCCTTGGACAAATGGATTACAGAGCCTATGGGATCTTCATCGAGGAGGTTGTAGTCGATAATGCATTCATTTGCAGCTTTTGGCATGCGACCGCTTTTTAGAGTTAAGGTATTGATATTCTCAGGCAGGGAATGCAGTTTCAGCACTTGGTCGGTTTTTACATTATCAGTATGATAAAGCACGTCACAGCTGATAGAGCCCTCGGCGTTTTTTACGTCTTTAAGGGCTGCCATAGCAGTGACATCCTCTTCTTCGAAACCCAGTGAGTTCATGACCTGATAGTCGAAAAAATTGTTTGCATCAAGATAGTTTCCTGCTGTGGCAATCATGGCTTGCCGGGTGACCTTTAGTCCGGAAAAAAAGCCTACGCCCAGAGCGACGATGGCGAGAATGGCAAGATAGCGACCAAGACTTGATTTGATTTCTCTAAATGTAGATTTCTTTAGCATGGGCGACCTCTCTTACCATTCGATATCTTCAACAGGAACAATATGTTGATTCTTTTCTTCAGAAAAAACGGTGCCGTTTTTGATATGAATAATCCTGTCAGCCATGGCAGTTAGCGCGGAGTTGTGCGTGATAATAACGACGGTCATGCCATTTTTTCTGCTGGTATCCTGTAGCAGTTTTAAAATAGCTTTGCCGGTGTTATAGTCAAGAGCTCCCGTGGGCTCATCGCAGAGGAGCAGCTTTGGATTTTTTGCAAGGGCGCGAGCGATGGCGACACGCTGCTGTTCACCACCGGAAAGCTGGGCAGGGAAGTTGTTCATTCTGTGACCGAGTCCCACTTCCGCCATAACGGTGCGGGCATCCAGCGGATTTTTACAAATCTGGGTTGCCAGCGAGACATTTTCGAGGGCGGTCAGATTCTGTACCAGATTGTAGAACTGGAACACAAATCCTATGTCATGGCGGCGATAGGCAGTCAGCTGTTTCTTGTCGAACTTTGAAATATCGGTACCATCTAAGATGACGGAGCCCCCGCTCAAGGTGTCCATACCGCCTAAAATATTCAAAAGGGTGGTCTTTCCTGCACCGGAAGCGCCAACGATGACGCAGATTTCACCTTTTTCTATTTCAAAGGTAGCGTCCTTCAGTGCTTCGATGGAAACCTCTCCCATATGATATACTTTTTTTACCTGATTGAATGCTACAAATGCGCACATAAAAAAGCCCTCCCCAGCAATTAAAATACTTAAAAATATTTTAACATAATTCCCGGGAAGGGTCAAAGAAGATTGGAAGAATTTCCTAAAGTTTCAGTTTTTTTATGGTCATGTCTCCGCTGGTGGAAGAAAATTCAAAGGAAGCTTTGCCGCTGCCGATGATGAATTCGTCTTCATCCTTAAAATTGATGTCAAATTCACTGTGGAAATTGCCGCTGATGGTGTCAAAGTCACAATCCAGACTAGGCTTTTTTGGAAGATACACAACACAGTCACCGCTGATTGTGTACATTTCAAAGGAAGAAGGACAATGCGATAGCTTTAAATCCATGGAGCCGGAGGTAGAATCAAAGGTGATGTCATCAGCCAGCAGGAGATTCCCCGTTAAGTTTCCGGAAATGGTATCAATAGACAGCGCCTGCGCCGCGATATTTTCCAGATAGATGTCGGAAGATATTGCGTCAACGTCCAGTTCCTGCAAACTTTCCGCTATATTTTTGGGAACTTTTATCTCCAACGCTTTAATTGGGAGATTATCATCATTATCGGAGAAGGAAAAACCGATATAGTAGTTGGATTTGCAGTATTCGACTTGAAGAACGCCGTGCTTAATCCGGTAGCGAAGGCAGTATTCATCGTCTAACTCTTTGTTTGAGGATTCGGTTAAAATGATGTCATCGCCGTCGTAAGGGATGACGGAAATATCGCCGTCAATCCAGTCGATACTGATGGAACGAATGGAAGATGCGGAGATGTGATATGTATTGTCATTTTCAAAAGTATTATCGTAGTGAACTTTTTTATAACCTACAAAACGCCAGAGGTCGCTCTCCATAATATTTGTTAGAGAACCGCCGCAGATTAGACCGATAATGGACAGAATGAGACCGAAAGAAATCAGACCTGCAGAGGCAAGTAGGATAATTTTTGTACTGTGTTTCATCTATTACACCTCCTGTTTGATGAACAGACTCTTTATCTGCCCATAGATATAGCGTGAGAATTGAGTAAGGTAGACTGCGGCAGCCTTTGCGGCAAGAATGCCCAGAAGGCACAGACCAACAAAGATAAAGCTGAAGCCGATGGTGAGCAGCACATAACCGATACCACTGCTTGTTAGCGTAAATGCTTTAAATAGCAGTATAATCCCAGCAAATCCAATGGATATGACTACTGCGAAGATAGCAATGATGACTGCTGCGATGACGATAAAGATAGAGCCGATGACTGCAATGAACGCAAATAGCAGGGGCACCCAGAGAGGAGAACCGATGACAGCCAGGATAATGGCGGTTGTTGTCCATCCTTTCTTTGGTGTAGCTTTTGCTTTTACTAGATGAGACAGGGAAGCTTCCCTAAGAATTTGCTGTGCAAGCAGATTTACATCGCCAAAACTGGCAACTGCAGCCTCTTCACTGACACCGTCTTCGACCATATCGTCGATGAGCTCAGCATAATAATCAAGTCGTTTCTGTGTCTCCTGTGGCGGAAGTTGGGTCAGCCTGATTCGCAGCTGGTGCAGAAAGATTTCTTTATTCATGTTCTAATCCCTCCTTGATGTATCGATAAATAATTTCAATTTCTTCCCAGCCGGTAAGGAATTCTCTGATCTGGGTTTTGCCGGTTTCTGTCAGTTTGTACATTTTGCGAAGACGACTGTTGTGCTCTACGGTGTAGACCATCAGGCAGTCAGATGCTTCCAGTCTCCTCAAAATGGGATATAAAGTGGATTCTGACAGTTTGATATAGTCGGATAAATCCTTGATGATTTTGTATCCGTAGGAATCGCCTCGGCTGAGTACTGACAGTACGCAGACGTCGAGGAGTCCCTTTTTCATCTGTGGGTTAATCATGGATTATACCCCCTTTCGTGTAATACTATACAATGCGTAGTACTATCTGTCAAGAGGTATAATCGGATTTAAGAAAATTGTAAGAGATTTATGAGAAAGATATGCGATGACATTACAGTGGATTGATGATATACTGGAAGAAATTTATAAGAGAAAGGTAACTGAAAATGAAGCAAATTGAAGAACAATTATTTGCATTGCAAGATTTGAAATATAGGGATTTTCACGCAAGGCTCATGCCGGGTTATGAGAAGGAGAACATCATCGGCGTACGTACTCCGGCTCTCAGAAAGCTGGCAAAGGAACTTGCAAAGAAGATGGCAGCAGATCAGAAGATTGCCGCATTCCTGACAGAATTACCGCATAAATATTATGAAGAAAACAATCTTCACGCATTTCTCATCGAACAGATTGCAAAGGATTTTGATACAGCGCTTTCCATGACAGAGGAATTTTTGCCTTATATCGATAACTGGGCGACCTGCGACAGCTTTACGCCGAAGGCATTTAAGAAGGATTTAAACAGGCTTTATAACAAGACTTTGGAATGGATGAAAAGTGCGGATACTTATACGGTACGATATGGGATTGTAACTCAGCTGCAGCTATTTCTGGATGATGAATTCAGACCGGAAATGCTGGAAATTTTAGCACAGATACACAGAGACGACTATTATATCAACATGGCAATTGCTTGGTATTACAGCTTTGCTCTGATTAAGCAGTATGACAGCACTGTCGGGCTTTTTGAAGTACAGACGCTGGACAAATGGATTCATAACAAATCACTGCAAAAAGCGATTGAAAGCTATAGAATTGACAAGGAGACGAAAGACTACCTGCGCAGTCTGAAACGAAAATGAATGAAATAAAAGTGAAGAGACGAAGAAAACGTCACGGCTGCCTGCACTTTATTCTGTACTGCCTGATTCTGGCAGGAATCTGGTACTATGGCACTTTTACGCTTACAACGACGGAAGTGACCATCGAGAGTGAAAAAATACAAGATGAAGTGACCATCGTACAGATTACGGATTTGCATGGGTGGAAATTCGGTGAAGACAACAAGTGGCTGATAGAGGCTATTGAGGCGGCGGAGCCGAACTTTATCGTATCCACGGGAGATATGTTTTCTGCAGGCGACAGTCGGGGAGCGGAGGTGGCAGAACAGCTGCTTTCTGATCTTGCAAAGGAGTATCCAGTTTATGCAGTAAATGGAGAACATGACAATGATTCAGAGTTCGAGGAGAGACTTTCTAAGGCAGGAGTAGAGGTGATCCGATATGAAAGTCGTGATATTGAGATAGGGAAAACCAGCCTGCGCCTTTATGGAATTGATAATGTCTACTATTCCGACGCCTTCGACTTGCATAATGAATTCACACTGGATGAGAGCCGATACAATATTCTGGCGGCCCATATCAGCAATTCTAAAGCCTTTTCTGATTTTGGCGTGGATTTAGCGATGTGCGGAGATACTCACGGCGGACAGGTACGGCTGCCTTTTGTCGGCGGGCTGAACAACAGAGGAACATGGTTTCCGGAACTTGCCGGCGGCGAACCTTTTTATACCAAGGGTCTTTACGAAATGGACGCTATGAAGCTCTTTATTTGCGGAGGCCTCGGCAGCAGTCCGGTGCCGGTGCGGTTTCTTAACCGGCCGGAAATTGCGGTAATCCATTTAACGCCGGGGGACTGAGATTCATATTAAAATAACAACCCTATCCTTCCTCGGAGCAAAGCTTCAGGTGGGTACGGCAAATGAACAAAATGTATCATTGGTACCTTTAGGCGATTTTTGCAAAAAAGGTACTAAACCCTCAGAATAATTTTTCCTATTATATGGAAATCAAGGAATAAACTTTCGTATAATGGAATATTTGCATGAAAATATTCCGTTGAAAAACAGAAAGGTACAATAAATTTTGGTCCATTTGCTCAAAACCTTTTAGTTAGCATGAAATAACTCCTAATTTTTGATACCTTTTTTGCAAAAAAACGGAATAGGTACGAAAATTCAATGGAAAATAAAAACCTGCCGGGCAAATGAAAAAGCCGGACAGGTTTTTTTAATACTAATTTCCTAATGTTAATTCTTCAAGCTCTGTAGCGGTGCAGGGATTCTGCCGCCGCGGTGAATCATCTTGGCAGGGGATTGGCTACGCAGAGGCATAACCGGTCCGTAGCCCAACAGTCCGCCGAAGTCAAGTTCGTCGCCTTCAGAAAGTCCAATGGCAGGAATGACTCTGACCGCAGTTGTTTTGGAGTTGACCATACCGATGGCTGCTTCATCTGCAATGATTGCGGAAATGACTTCGCTGGCAGTGTCTCCTGGAATTACGATCATGTCAAGACCTACAGAGCAGACAGCAGTCATAGCTTCCAGTTTTTCGATGGAAAGTACGCCGTTTCTGGCAGCTGCGATCATGCCTGCGTCTTCGCTGACTGGAATGAAAGCGCCGGAAAGCCCGCCGACACTGGAAGATGCCATAACGCCGCCTTTTTTAACCGCGTCGTTGAGCATAGCAAGGGCAGCTGTTGTGCCGTGAGCGCCGCACTGCTCCAGTCCGATTTCTTCTAAAATGTGGGCAACAGAATCGCCAACAGCAGGAGTCGGCGCCAGAGAAAGGTCTACAATTCCAAATGGAACACCGAGCATTTCAGCTGCTTCCATACCGACAAGCTGACCCATACGAGTAATCTTAAATGCTGTTTTCTTGATGGCTTCGGCGATTACGTTAAGCGGTGCATCATCCGGCATCTTTGATAAGACGGAACGCACAACGCCTGGACCTGAAACACCGACGCTGAGTACGCAGTCGGCTTCTCCTACGCCGTGGAAAGCGCCTGCCATAAACGGATTATCTTCAACGGCATTGCAAAATACTACCAGCTTGGCAGCACCGATGCACTGTCTATCTTTCGTCAGTTCAGATGCCTGTCGTACTTTTTCGCCCATGAGTCTAACTGCGTCCATGTTGATTCCGGCTTTAGTAGAACCTACGTTGACGGAAGAACAAACCAGTTCGGTCTCTGCAAGAGCGCGAGGAATTGCCTCAATCAGCTCTCTGTCGCCAGCGCTGAAGCCTTTCTGTACCAGAGCGGAAAAGCCGCCGATAAAGTTCACGCCTACCTCGTGGGCAACTTTGTCCAGGGTTTTTGCGTATTTTACGGGATCGCCGCCGGAAACGCCAACCAACATGGAGATTGGAGTAACAGAAATTCGTTTGTTTACGATAGGAATACCGTATTTTTTTTCAATGGATTCGCCAGTCTTGACCAGATCTTTGGCAAGGCGGAGAATTTTGTTGTAAACCTTTTCGCAGGACTTATCGATATCGCTGTCAGCGCAGTCGATTAAGGAAATGCCCATGGTGATGGTTCTGATATCTAAGTTTTCTTCCTGAATCATGGTAATGGTTTCCATGATATCGCTCATATTCAGCATATTCTTATATCCCTCCTTCCATTAAATTCTGTGCATGGAGTTAAAGATATTCTCGTGCATGACATGAACCTGCATAGCAGGGACTGCTTCAGCGATAGACTTCTGCAGCTCATCGATTGAAAGGGAAGTTTCGGTAATGTCAATAATCATAACCATACAGAAAAAACTGTCCAGTACGGACTGGGTTACCTCGATTACGTTTGCGTTAGCATTTGCACAGGCAGTGGAAACCTTGGCGAGGATTCCTACCATGTCTTTTCCTATGACTGTAACTACAGCTTTTGATGTTTCTTTCATTTATTTATCTCCTTTAATATTAATTTCAAATTGATGGTCGCAAAGTGCGTCATTGACCTTATATAAAATTCGCAGGTTCGGGTATTTCTCTCGGAAATACGCCTTGTTGCAGCCGCAGTGTCCTACCATATTTGAGAAGTTTTTACCGTTTGCGTAAAAGTCTACCTTCACAGTCTCACTTTGCGGAAGCATTGTCTCCAATAAAAGCGCTTCCAGCGCCTCTTTTGCCAGTTCGCTTAAGACCAGCTGGCGGAAAGCGGGGTGATAAGTTTCGCTGTTGATATCGCCGTCTTCGTTTATGATATCTGTGCTTTTCAGCCCGACGCGAATGATGTTGATACCGGCGTTTGTGAGGATTTTGTACATTTCTTTGGTGCGAAGCACCGCCTCTTCCTGTGTCAGCGGTATGTATTGACCGCAAAGATACTGGTCGTAAAGGGCGGTATCCCGTATCACCACCGTCGGATAAAGCCGTGCAATGGAGGGACTGATTTTAACAGTCTCTTTTGCCGAAAAAATACAGCGGTCGAGGGAATCTCCCGGAAGCCCGATCATCAGCTGGATCCCCAGTTCAAAACCGTAGTCCTTGATCAGCTGAGCGCTTTTGTATACGATGGCGCTGTCGTGCCCTCTTCCAGAAAGTTTTAGAACTTCGTCATCAAAGGACTGAACACCCAGTTCAATGACATCTGCGCCGTAGGCTTTCAGATTGTCTAAAATATGTTCGTTGATGTAGTCCGGTCTTGTGGACAGGTGGATTTTGTGAATTCTACCCGCATCCTTGTAGCGTTTGGCGACAGCGAGATAGGCAGACTGTTCCTCTATTGGAATCCCCGTAAAACTGCCGCCGAAGAAAGCGATTTCAATCGTTTCTGTGCCAGCAGGTTCCAGTGTTGAGAGCCAGGTTTCGATAGTGCTTACAACATCTTCCTCTGTCGGCGCATGCTGCCTTGCTGTAATCTTTTTCTGATTGCAGAAAATACAGTCGTTGGGACAGCCTTTATGAGGGATGAAGATGGGGATAATGGCATGCTTTTTCACTTTCTTTCACCTCCATTACATGAAGTCCTAGCCTGGTTTCTGCCTGAAGTCGATGGCAGGTCAAACGCCAGAAAATCCAAAATCTTTGATTTTGTGATTTCTACGGTGCGCATCCTTCCGCATTTTTTGATATCTCCGGAATATACTGCAAGGTTTGCAAATTGTATTTGCTCTCTTGTTTGTTTTTGTGTATTGACAAATTCCTATTATTTAAGGTTTTTTGTCAATAAATGAAGCATATTCTTGATTGGAAACCCGATATTTTACACAAATATTGACAGGATTGACAAAAATCAAGAAATTTGTCAATTTTGTCATGGTTTTTTGTTGAAAACATTGACTAAATTGACAAAATAATGGAAATCTGTCAATTTTGTCAAAGTAATGCATTAAAATGATGAAAAAATTGATTCTTTTCTTTGCATTTGTTGACAAAAATACAAAAAACCAAGAAATTTGTCAACGTCTGAACCCAGAGCGGCGGCATAGCCAGGAACCCAGCCTTGCGTAGCGAAAGCCAGTCCGTCTCAGCGCAATCTCAGCGCAAAGCAGCCCGCATGCTCATAAAATCGACCCGATATCGGTCAGCTTAAACTGCGGAAACCATTTGCAGGCAAGTCCACGCTTTTCGATAAAATCCAAGATGGAAGAAAAATCCGGGTGCCCGAACAAATCGCCGTGGAAGATGATTTCTTTGCCGACTCTTCCACTAGCGCCTCCAATGAAGCCGGTATCGTAGCCGTCAAGGCGAACAAATCCAGGGGCAACCCGAAGTACGGAAATATCCGGATACTGGCTGCAAGCCTTGATAATTCCCTCATCGTAGGTGATAATAGAGGTTTCATCCACGATAACCGTGCTGCATTTGGTGTAGCCCTGATGAACATCGATAAGAACCATGCCCATTTCCTTGGCTGCGAGAAGCAGTTTTTCGTTGGTCAGGGAAAGGTTGTGAATAAAATATTTGCCGGTGCAGGCAGCATTAAAACTTACATCAGCAGGATAATCTTTGCCTAGGTCTTCTGCAGCAGCGAAAAAAATAGGCGAATTGGTTTCAACGCCCATTTTACACAGAAAAGTGTCGGGATGACTGGAAATTGCCTTATCGACAATGCCATCTGATGTTACAAATTCCAAACTGTAACCCAGTGTTTCTAAGTATTCTTTTAGTCTGACATTTGCGTCTTTTGAAATATATATCTTATTCATGAAACTATTCTAACATGAAAAAAGAAAGAAAAAAAGAGGAGATTGTTTTTTCTTTGCATAACCTCTTGACTTTATGCCTGAAAATGTGTTTACATGAAAGTAACGCTTTAGAGGAAAGGAGATATCAAATGGAAAAAAATAACACTTTAATGACATCGGGCACAATCTGGAAGGAAATCCTCCTTTTTTCAATTCCGCTGATTTTAGGGAATCTGTTTCAGCAGCTTTATAATATTGTGGACTCTGTAATTGTAGGCAACATCGTAGGAAGTCAGGCGCTGGCAGCAGTAGGTGCAAGCGGCGCTATCATTCAGCTTCTTATCGGATTTTGTATTGGTGCTTCGGCAGGTGCGGGAGTAATGACCTCTCAGGCTTATGGTGCGCAGAATAAAGATGGTGTGTTTAAGGCAATTCATACTACCTTGGCAATTGCCATCTGCGCAGGCATTATTTTGTCAGTCGTAGGATTTCTGACTACACCATGGATTCTTCGCTGGATGAATACGCCGGAAGAGGTGTTTGCAGATGCAAAGGCATACCTGCAGATTTTCTTTGCGGGGCATTTTTTTGCAGTCATTTATAACATGCTGGCGGGTATTTTAAATGCCGTAGGAAACTCCAGACGTGCACTGATTTACCTGATTATTGCGGCGGTATCTAATACTATTTTGGATATTATCTTTGTTGCAGTACTTAAAATGGGGGTAGTGGGGGCGGCTATTGCGACAGATATTGCGCAGGCTATTTCCTGTTTCTTTATTCTGCGGTTTTTGCGGCGCACCAATGAAATGTATAAACTGCACTTCAAAGCGATTCGCTTTTACGACAATTTACTGGCAAAGATTGTAAAAATTGGTCTGCCAACAGGTGTACAAAACATTGTAATTTCACTGTCCAATGTCATCGTACAGTCCAGTGTCAACAGTTTTGGTGCTACAGTTATGGCGTCTTATGCAGCATTTAACAGAGTAGACGGCTTTATTCTGCTGCCGGTTTTAAGTATCAGCATGGCAGCAACGACCTTCTGCGGACAGAACTTCGGTGCGCAGAAGGTTGACCGAATCAAGCATGGTATGAAAACGTCCATCGGCATGGGTACTGCTTATGCATTGGTTGCAGGTGCTGTGATGCTGGTCTTTGGTCCATACATTATTCGGATTTTCACTGGCGAGCAGGCGGTTATCGAGACAGGCATTTATATGATGAAGTATATGTATCCATTCTACTGGGTTTTAGCGATTCTGCAGATTGCCATCGGCGCAATTCGCGGTGTCGGAAGAACTTTTGAGGGTATGGTCATTTCCATCTTCTCGTTGTGCGTTTGCAGGGTAATTTGGATTAAAGCCAGTCTCAGCTTTGCGCATCAGCTGAATTTGCTGATTCTAGGATATCCAATTACATGGATGATTGGTGCTGTTATGATGCTGATTTATATTAAAAAGGGCAGATGGCTCAGATATGAAGAAATGGGTCTTGAAAACCCGCAGAAGGGATGAAATCATTATGGTAAATATAGGAAATCACTGGGACGAAATATTAGCAGGAGAATTTGAAAAAGAATATTATCAAAAGCTGCGGCAGTTTCTAATTGCGGAGTACAGGAGCAAAACTATTTATCCGGATATGCATGACATCTTCAATGCGCTAAAGTATACAGACTATGATGATGTCAAGGTGGTGATTTTGGGTCAGGACCCTTATCATGGTCCGGGGCAGGCTCACGGCATGTCCTTTTCCGTACGGCCGGGTATCAAACAGCCGCCTTCACTTGTGAACATTTTTAAGGAGTTAAAGGATGATTTGGGGCTCAATCCGCCGGATCACGGTTACCTTGTTAAATGGGCAGAGCAGGGGGTGCTTCTGCTTAATACGTGCCTTACCGTACGTGAACATCAGCCTAATTCCCATAAAGGAAAGGGCTGGGAAATATTTACCGATCAGGTTATCAGGCTTCTCAACCAGAGAGAAAAACCTATGGTGTTCATTCTCTGGGGCGGTAATGCAAAGTCAAAACAAAGCCTGATCACAAATTCGAATCATCTGATTCTGACAGGAGCTCATCCCAGTCCGCTGTCTGCATACAATGGCTTTTACGGCGGACAGTATTTCTCAAAGGCTAACGCTTTTTTGGAAGACAGCGGGCAGAGTGCTATCGACTGGGATTTGAAGGAATAAACCAGGCCATCTTTATAGTCAAAAAGGTTGCGATAAAGCAACCTTTTTCTGTTGAAAATCGTTTTTTCTAATGCACTGAAAAGAAAAAATATTAGACTTATGCATAGAAAGCAGGAGTCTGTAGTCCTTGGCGACTTTATGGACTCTTGTTTTTCATTTGTTATAGAATTTTTTATTTCACAATCTTTCTTTTTCTTTCTTTTACGGTTGAATTTTTTGTTTTTTTGGTTATAATAAAAAGAAAGAAGTTATTGTAGGAGGGAAACTGAGATGAAGCGGATTGAAAATATAGACGTGGAATGGAAAGAAGTTTTCACAGGTGATATCAAGAAAGAAGTCATTGCCTTTGCCAATGCAGAAGGAGGCAGCATTTATATTGGAATCAGAAATGACGGAAGTGTAAGAGGGGTAGATGATTCGGATGCGGTGATGTTACAGGTTTCCAGTGCTCTTTCTGATGGGATTATGCCGGATGTCATGCCTTTTGTACAAATTAGAACCGTTGAAATAGAAGGAAAAGCAGTTGTTGAGATTGAAGTGCAGGTGGGAACTAGGAGACCGTATTATTTAAAGAGCAAGGGATTGCGACCTTCGGGGGTTTATATCAGGCAGGGCAGCGCCTGTTTGCCCGTTAGTGATGAGGGTATCAGACAGCTGATACTGGACGGCAGCGGTAAATCTTATGAGGACAGCCGCAGTATGGAGCAGAATCTTACATTTTCTGTGTTAGAGGCTGAGATGCAGCAAAAAGAAATCGAGTTTGGCATATCCCAGATGAGAAATCTGCATTTGATTGGAGAGGACGGTCTTTACACCAACTTAGCGCAGCTCTTGTCGGATCAGTGTGAACACAGTATTAAAGTCGCAATTTTTCAGGGTAAGGAGAAGGAAGTTTTTCTTAGCAGGAAAGAATTTTCTGGTTCGCTTTTGAAGCAGTTGCGCAGTGTGTATGAACTGATTGATTTGAGTAATAAGACAAAGGCCACTTTTTCTGGATTAAACAGAATTGATCGGCGTGATTATCCAGAAGGTGCAGTCAGAGAGGCTTTGATCAACTGCATTGTACATCGGGATTATGCTTTCAGTGCAAGCACGCTGGTCAATATTTATGAGGATCGTGTAGAATTTATCTCTTTAGGTGGTCTGGTGCAGGGGTTATCCCTTGAAGCGATTCTTATAGGGGTTTCTCAATCAAGAAATCCTAATTTGGCTTCAATTTTTTATAGGATGGGCCTGATTGAAAGTTATGGTACAGGCATCAGCAAGATTATGCGGATGTATAGGGAAGAGCCGAAACAGCCAAAGATTGAGACAGCACAGGGCGCGTTTCGAGTAACACTTCCGAACCGCAATTCTGATGAGGATACAGTTTATGAAAAGAACCAAATCGGTGATGAAGCGCAGGAACTTGCTTTAGGGGGTATTAAGATGCCGGAAATCAGATACGTTTATGCATCTTCAGAAGGTGCGCCTATCCCTTATACCACAGAAGAGGAACGTATTTTACGCCATGTGAGAGCAAAGGGCTTTATTACCCGAAAAGAAACAGAGTCTCTTTTACAAATAAAAACTACAAAAGCTTACCAGCTATTGAGAAGACTTTGCGAGAAGGGGCTTCTGCGTGAGCATGGAAGCGGTCGAAATCGAATCTATATCGGGGTATATGGCGCTGAGCAATAAGAGAAGAATTGAAATGAGGTAGCAAGTTGAACAAGAAAATTAAAGATTTAATCATGGTTGTTGTGATTGCAGCGATAATTGCAGTCATAGATTTATTAGATGGGAGTTTGCAGTGGCGTATGGATGCAGGCGTGCTCTTCCTGATTCTACTTATCGTGTTCTGGATGAGAAGTCTGATTCGCACAAGAGGTGCACGCAAAGAGATTTATCGCAAACTGGAGTCAGATGATAAAAGGGAGATGAAATAACGTATGAAACATAGATGTGCAGTAGTGACCGGCGCGTCCAAGGGCATCGGCCTGGAAATCGCAAAGGCGTTGCTTGCAGATGGATACCAGGTCTTTGGGCTTGCAAGAAGCAGTGCAAATCTTTCTGAAATAGATTGGATTAGCTGCGATGTGACGAAAAGGGAAAGCGTGGCTGCTGCTTTTGAGAAAGTGCAGGAAAAGGCAGGTTGTATTGATCTGCTGGTTGTCAATGCAGGCATGGGGATTTCCGGTGCGGCGGAATTTACCAGCGAAAAGGATTATCGCAGACAATTTGAAGTCAATGTATTCGGTGCTATCGCCTGCGCACAGCAGGCGGCTTACCGGATGAGAGCGCAGGGTGGAGGAAAAATTATCTTTATTTCCTCTCTTGCGGCAATTTTTCCTATTCCGTTCCAGAGCTATTATGCAGCCAGCAAAGCCGGGGTGAATGCCTTTAGTGATGCACTGGGTATAGAAATGAAGCCTTTTGGTGTGGAAACTTGTACTGTCATGCTCAACGATGTGAAAACTGAGTTTACAGAAAATCGAGTAAAGACAGCAGAGGGCGATGATACTTATAAAGGAAGGATCGCAGCATCGGTTGCAAAGATGGAACAGTCTGAGCAAAACGGCATGAGCCCTGTGAAGGTGGCGGACACTGTATGCGCACTAGTTCGGCGAAAGAAACTTCCTGCGCACAAAATTGTCGGACTTTCTAATGAATTTCTGGGGCTTTTGTACAGAATTCTTCCAACTAATTCCATGCTGTGGATTCTGGCAAAGATTTACGGATAAACAGGAGATGCTTATGAGAGAAAAACTACTGAAAATGACCTTGGCTGTAGGAGTCGTGTTCATCGTGGTGACTGCAGTTTTTAGCTTTTATTTTTATGAAAACAGCCAAGATGCACAGAGTGCGCTGGCGCTTTATATGCCAAACGTAGAAGCTGTGACAGGAAAAGATGGAACACTTTCGCTTCTATCCCTTTTTCGCAGCAATCTTTTTGCTTGTGCTACCTGTGTAGGAATCGGATTCATCCCATTTATATTCCTACCTGCTTGGGCGCTGCTTTCCAATGCAATGATGATCGGCGCACTGCTGGGAATTGTGCAGTCAAGCGGTGCGGTCAGTCTGACCAAGACTATTATATTTGGACTTTTGCCTCACGGGATTTTTGAACTTCCAGCCTTTTTCCTTTCCATGGCTATGGGCATCTATCTTTGCAAAATCCTCACCATGAAAATTTTCGGAAAGGCAAGGGATGAAAAAATTCTACCTAAGCTCAATGGAATTGCTAAGGGTTTTGTGATGGTCGTAATACCGCTTTTGATTGTCGCAGCTGTACTTGAATGCTATTTGACGCCGCAGCTGATGAATCTGACAGGAATAAACTAGAGGAGAACTATAGAAAATGGAAACATTGCAGACACTGTTTAACGATATATTTTCAACGGGTGAATTGGTACGGATGATCTTTTCCGGCAAGCGCAAAAAATCACTTGCTTGTACAAAGGTCACCATCAGACCACTGAAGATTTCGGGAAAGTCGTGCTTTCAGGCAGAGCGTACCTTCGAAAAAAAGGTGACTCACGAGAATCTTTCGGAGTCGGAAGCGGCAGCTTTGGCGATGCGTCTTGTGCGAGAGGAATTTAAACAAGTAAACATTTTTACGCTTTCTGAGGATTTGCAAGTGCTGGCAGCAAAGCCGGAAAAGCCGAGAATTACCACAAAGCCTGCCACAAAAGGCATGCCAACCCTGGAACACAACAGAGAAAAGAGGCGGATTATTCCAGAAAAGACACCTTGCGACTTTTTGGTGCGCCTTGGAGTTATGGACAAAGACGGAAATGTGATACAAAAACACTACAGCAAGTATAGACAGATTAACCGGTATCTGGAAATCGTAGAGGATGTGTTTTCGTCTCTTCCAAAGGACAGGACGCTGCGAATCATTGACTTTGGCTGTGGCAAGGCTTATCTTACTTTTGCGCTTTATTACTACTTGAAAATTTTGAAAGAGCGGGATGTGGAAATTATCGGACTGGATCTGAAAGAGGATGTCATTCAGTTCTGCAGTAAAATTGCGGAAGATTTGCAATACGACGGACTGCAGTTCTTGCGGGGTGATATTGCAGACTACACCGCAGACTATGCGGATATGGTAGTGACGCTTCATGCTTGTGATACTGCTACAGATTATGCACTCATCAATGCAGTTTCTTGGAATACTAAGGTAATCTTGTCAGTGCCTTGCTGCCAGCATGAGCTGTTTTCTCAGATTAAGAGCGAAATCCATCAGCCTATGCTGAAACACGGAATTTTAAAAGACCGCCTGACAGAATACCTGACAGACGGTCTGCGCGGCCTTAAACTGGAAGCCTGCGGCTATGATGTAGCGATGATTGAATTTACCAGCCTTGCGCATACGGCAAGAAATATCATGATAAAGGCTGTAAAGAATGCAAATGCAGGAAGTAGCCGAGCAGAGAGAGCGCAGCGGCAGTATGAAGCGCTGCGTGACTTTTACCATGTAAATCCTACGATAGATCAGCTGTGAAGCATCAGGCCTCTACAAAAGGAACGCCGAGAATATCGGCGATGGAAAGTGCGAAGTTGCGTCCAATGGCGTTGATATTGTTTTTGATCCAGTTAGCGTCATCGACGTTATCATGGTAGGCGACCTCTACCAGAACGGCGGGAGCCTTTGTGCGGCGCAGTTCTGCCAGGGTGGTGGTTGGAACTGCAGTGACTAGAGACGGATTTGGATAGATCTGTTTTAGATTGTTTGCGGTAATTTCGGCAGCGCTTTTTCCGGCAGCGGAGTCTCTGTAATAATATACGTCGGGACCTTTGATAGCGCCGGCAAGATTGGGCGGTGCAGCGTTGGAGTGAATGGCAAAGTGCAGATCGTAGTTTCCGGCATTGGAATCGGCGATAGAGTTGCTCACCGTGCCGCCGGGATTGTTTCTGGAAAAAGTGATGCCGCTTGCTCTGAGATAAGGAATCATGGCATCGGTGATGAGATTGGCATAGTATTCCTCGGTACCGCCGTTTACAAAAAGGTTGTATTCCTGGGTTGAGGGGCTTAAAAAAACACTAGGCATAAGTAGTCCTCCTAAATTTAATCATACGTTATAGTATGCAAAAGAACGCTGGAAGGTGAACTGTAGTTGTATACACAAAAAATATAGATGAATATTATAAAAATTTAACAAAAAAATACAAAAACCTTGCACAAACTATTGAACAAGATGCGTTAACGTGGTAAAATTAATAAGTATTTTTTTCAAAAAAGAAGGTAATGAAATGACAGACAAACAAAAGATAATTAATATAGCAGTCATCGCTCATGTCGATGCGGGGAAATCCACCCTGGTTGATGCGTTTCTCAATCAGAGCGGAGTATTTCGAGCAAACGAGGAAGTTGCTGACTGTGTTATGGATAGTGATGACATCGAAAGGGAAAGAGGCATTACCATCTATTCCAAGAACTGTTCTGTGATGCACGGTGATGTAAAGATTAATATTGTAGATACGCCGGGGCATGCGGACTTTTCTTCAGAAGTGGAACGTATTATGAAGACGGTGGATACGGTAATTTTGTTGGTGGATTCCAGCGAGGGACCGATGCCGCAGACCAGATTTGTACTGAGCAAATCTTTGGAACAGGGGCTGAATCCGATTTTATTCATTAATAAAATAGATAAAAAAGACGCAAGAATTGATGAGGTCGTGGATGAGGTTTATGAACTTTTCATGGATCTAAATGCAAACGATACACAGCTTGATTTTCCGATTCTTTACGGGATTGCAAGACAGGGGATTGCGGTTCGTGACCCGAAGGAGGCGGAGGGGCTTTCTGTAGAACAAGGTGATGTGAAAATGAAACACACGCCGGCAGGATTTGCAGGTCTTGACATTACGCCGCTTTTTGACACGATTATCGAGCACTGCGAGCCTTATGCTGATTTGCGAGAAGAACCGCTGCAGCTGCAGGTATCCACGCTGGCTTACGATGACTATATCGGAAGATTAGGCATCGGCAGAATCACGAGAGGTGTTTTGAAGGAAGGGCAGACTGTAGCCGTTGCAAAGGAAGACGGTCAGATTGTACAGAGAAAGGTCAATCAGGTCTTTGTATACAGAGGGCTTAAGCGGATAGCAGTGCCGCAGGCTGAGTGCGGTGATATTGTCGTAGTTTCCGGTATTGCAGATATTTCTATCGGTGAGACTATCTGCGATGTGGCAAAACCTGAGCCGATGGAGATGATTCACATCGAAGAACCGACTCTTTCTATGAATTTTATGGTAAACAAGTCGCCGTTTGCCGGAAAAGTTGGCAAATTTGTCACCTCAAGACATATCAGGGAAAGACTGAACAAGGAACTGGAGGTCAATGTAGGTCTGATGGTGGAGGATACAGATTCCACTGACAGTTTCAAAGTATCCGGCAGAGGGGAACTGCACCTTTCTATTCTTATTGAAAATATGAGAAGAGAAGGATATGAACTGGCGGTTTCCAAGCCGGAAGTGATTTACAGAAAAGATGAACAGGGTAAAAAGCTGGAGCCTATTGAAGAAGTGGTGCTCAGCGTGCCTGATGAATATACTGGAACAGTAATCTCTAAACTGAATCTCCGTAAAGGGATTATGGTGCAGATGACCGGCGAAAACGGCTATTCCAAGCTGGAATATCACGTGCCGACAAGAGGACTTTTAGGCTACCGCTCTGAATTTATCAACGACACCCACGGAGAGGGGACTATGGAGCGCAGATTCCTTACCTTTGAAGCATACAAGGGAGATATTGCAGGCAGAACCAACGGCGTTGCCATTGCCATTGAAGAGGGCGTATGCACTCCTTACGCACTGGCTAGTATCAGTGAGCGTGTGCAGATGTTTGTGGATCCAGGAACCAAAGTTTACGAAGGCATGATTGTAGGCATGAATTCCAGAAGTGATGACATGGAGGTAAACCCTTGCAAAGCGAAGAAAGCCACCAATATGCGTGCAGCGGGAAATGATGATGCTGTTAAACTTTCACCGCCGAGAACTTTCACTTTGGAAGAAGCGTTGGAATTTATTGCTGACGATGAATTGGTAGAAATTACACCGGATGATATCAGGCTGCGCAAAAAGCTGCTTCGCGAGATTGAAAGAAGAAGATCAGGGAGATAATATATGTCTCAAAAAAACATAGAACTTTTAATAGATCTTGGAACAACGCTGCTCGTCGTCCTACTTGGCTGGATTGCCATTCGCATTATTCTGCGGATTGAGAAAAAGGCACTGGAGCGATCCAATCTGGATGAAGCATTGTATTTATTTATTCTAAAATCTACCCGGATTATTCTGTGGATCGTACTAATCGTATCGGTGCTGCCGATGCTGGGAATTAGTCCGGCATCACTAGTTGCAGTGCTGGGCGCAGGCGGCGCTGCCATTGCGCTGGCTCTTAAGGACAGCCTCGGCAATGTGGCAGGCGGCATCATCATATTGATGAACAAACCTTTTAACAAAGATGATACCATAGAGGTAAGCGGAACTATAGGTGTGGTTGACGCCATCGACCTTTTGACAACGAAGCTGCATACCTTTGACAATAAAGTGGTGACCATTCCCAATGGGACCATTACCACATCAATTTTAACCAATTATTCCAGAGAACAGATGCGCAGAGTGGACTGTACCTTTGGCATCAGTTATCAGGCGGATATCGGAAAAGCAAAGGAAATCCTGCTTGCTGTTGCTGAGCGTTGTCCCAAGGCGCAAAAAGAACCGGAGTTTGTTATCGGTGTATCGTCCCATGGAGACCATGCGATTTTGATGGATTTGAAAGTTTGGTGTTCCACAGAGGACTATTTTGATGTAAAATATTATTTAGAGGAAAATGTAAAAATTGCTTTTGACCAGGCGGGTATTGAGATTCCTTATCCCCAGGTTGATATTCATATCATTCAATAGTTTTTTAAATTATTTTAATTTTTTTATACATCTCTGGGGCGGAAAAATTCTGAACCTGTGAGATGAGAGAATGGGAGAGAAAAATGAAAGAAATTAAAAAATTCAAGAGAGTGCTGGTCGCCAACAGAGGCGAGATTGCAATTCGAATTTTCCGTGCTTGTAACGAGCTGGGGATTAGAACCGTTGCAGTTTACTCAGAAGAAGACAAGAATTCGCTGTTCAGAACCAAAGCAGATGAATCCTATCAGATTGGCAAAGGTAAAGCGCCAGTTGCGGCTTACCTTGCCATCGAGGAAATCATCGAGCTAGCAAAAGCCAAGGGTGTAGACGCCATTCATCCGGGCTATGGATTCCTTTCAGAGAATCAGGAGTTCGCAGCGGCATGTGAAAACGCAGGCATCGAATTTATCGGACCGACTGACAAGATGATGGGAAGTCTGGGCGACAAGATTCAGTCCAAACTGGTCGCAATGAAGGTAGGCGTTCCTACTATTCCAGGTGTAGAAAAGGCAATTCAAACTGAAAAGGAAGCTGTTGAGTTTGCACAGAAGTGCGGCTATCCGATTATGCTCAAGGCTGCTGCCGGCGGCGGCGGACGCGGTATGCGTATTGTCAGAAACGAGCAGGATCTGCTGCCGGAGTATAGAAGTGCAAAGAGCGAAGCGAAGAAAGCCTTCGGCATCGACGACATCTTTATTGAAAAATATTTAGAAAGCCCGAAGCACATCGAAGTGCAGATTTTGGGAGACAAATACGGCAATGTAGTACATCTTTGCGAAAGAGACTGCTCCATTCAGAGAAGACACCAGAAGGTTATCGAGTTTACGCCGGCGCTGTGTCTGACTGAGGAAAAGAGAAAGGCAATCTGCGAAGATGCGCTGAAAATCGCAAGAGCCGTAAACTACAGAAGTGCAGGTACAGTTGAATTTTTGCTGGATAAACATGGCAATCACTACTTTATCGAGATGAATCCGAGAATCCAGGTAGAGCATACCGTAACAGAAATGGTAACCGGTATTGATATCGTACAATCTCAGATTCTCATCGCTGAAGGATATCCGCTTGATTCCGACGAAGTCGGCATCAGAAACCAGAAAGATATTCAGATGAGAGGAAATGCGATTCAGTGCAGAATTACCACAGAAGACCCTGCCAACGGTTTTGCGCCTGATACCGGAACCATCGAACTTTACAGAAGTGCTTCCGGCTACGGCATTCGTCTGGACGGCGGCAATGGATTTACCGGTTCTGTCGTATCTCCATATTATGACAGCTTACTGGTTAAGATTACGGCATATTCCAATACCTTTGAGGGCGCGACCAGAAAGGCGATCAGAGCCCTGCGTGAAACTCAGATTAAAGGCGTTAAGACCAATATCGGTTTTTTACTTAATGTACTGAATCATCCTACCTTTAAAGCGGGCGATTGTGATACCGGCTTTATCGGGGCTAACCCTGAGCTGCTCAATATCAGAAAAGCTGATGATAAAGAACTGAAGGTTTTAAACTTCATCGGAAACAAAGTCGTCAATGAGACAAAAGGCGTCAAGCCGCAGTTTGACGTGCCGGTATTCCCGAAGATTCCGATGACCGAAATCAACACGTTGAAAGGAACTAAGCAGCTTCTCGACATGGAAGGACCGGAGGCTGTTGCAAAATGGACCAAAGAACAGAAGAAACTGCTGATTACGGATACCACGACAAGAGATGCTCAGCAGTCCCTGATGGCAACCAGGGTCAGAACTGTAGATATGGAAAAGATTGCACCGGCAATGGCGCTTTACGGCAAAGACCTGTTCTCCATCGAAATGTGGGGCGGTGCAACCTTCGATACTTCCTTCAGGTTCCTCAAGGAATCTCCATGGGAAAGACTGGAAACGCTGCGTGCCAAGATTCCTAATGTTATGTTCCAGATGCTGATCAGAGGGGCCAACGCAGTCGGCTACAAGAACTATCCGGATAATGTAATCAGAGAATTCGTCAAGCAGTCTGCGGCTGCTGGTATCGATGTGTTCCGTATCTTTGACTCTCTGAACTGGATTCAGGGTATGGAAGTAGCTCTGGATGAAACCTTGAAACAGGGCAAAATTGCAGAAGCATGCCTGTGCTACACCGGAGATATTCTGGATGATTCCAGAACCAAATACAATCTGGATTACTATATCAGAATGGCAAAGGAGCTGGAGAAGAGAGGCTCTCACATTCTGGGCATCAAGGATATGTCCGGTCTTCTCAAGCCGATGGCAGCTTATAAGCTGGTGAAAGCGCTGAAGGAAGAGGTGGATATGCCGATTCATCTGCACACCCACGATACCAGTGGAAACGGTGTGGCTACCATTCTGATGGCTGCACAGGCAGGCGTAGACGTAGTAGATGCAGCATTTAACAGTATGAGCGGTCTGACTTCTCAGCCAGCGCTGAACTCTGTGGTTGCTGCTGTTGAAAACAGTAGCAGAGATACAGGCATAGATCTTGACGGTATTCAGAAGATTTCCGAATACTGGAGGGATGTTAGACCGGTTTACAAGAACTTTGAATCCGATATGGCGACTTCCACTGCGGAAATCTACAAGTATGAAATCCCTGGCGGGCAGTACTCCAACCTGAAACCGCAGGTAGAATCCTTCGGCCTTGGACACAAGTTCCAGGAAGTAAAGGATATGTATAAAACAGTAAATCAGATGCTGGGTGATATCATCAAGGTAACACCGTCCTCCAAGGTAGTGGGCGATTTGGCAATCTTTATGGTACAGAACGACATTACACCGGAGAACATCGTTGAAAAGGGTAAGGATATCGACTTCCCGGATTCCACTGTATCTTACTTTGAAGGTATGATGGGGCAGCCAGAAGGCGGTTTCCCAGAAGATATTCAGAAAGTTGTGCTGAAAGGTAAAACACCGATTACCTGCAGACCTGGTGAACTTTTACCGCCGGAAGATTTCGGTGCAATCAAAGCGCATCTGAAAGATGAACTGGGAATAGATGCAACGCCGCAGGATATCATCAGTTATGCAATGTACTCTAAAGTATTTGAAGACTACCACAAGAGCCTGAAAAAGGATGGGAACTTTAGATACATGGGCAGCGATATCTACTTCCACGGTCTTTCCGAAGGTGAAACCTGTGAAGTCAAGCTGGAGGAAGGAAAAGTGTTGGTCATCAAGCTGCACGAAATCAGAGGCGTAGATCCGGAAGGCAACCGCGATTTGGTATTTGAAGTCAACGGCAACAGAAGAATCGTTAAGATTAAGGACGAAGATATGCAGTCTGCTGTTTCTTCCATCGCAACTGCACGTTTTGCAAACGAGGACGATCCGATGGAAATCGGCGCCAATATCCCGGGCAATATCCTGAAGATTTTGGTGAAGGAAGGCGAAGCGGTAGAAGAAAAACAGCCGATCGCAGTCATCGAAGCGATGAAGATGGAAACCAATATTCTGGCAACTGCAAAGGGCGTCGTAGACACAATCTATGTACACGAAGGCCAGCAGGTTAAAGCAGGCGAACTGGTAGCCAAACTGAAAGAAAACTAAAAACAATGGGCGGGAGTATTCCCGCCTTTTTTATATATAAGAAACCACGCATTGAATGCATGGCTAGTTTTGAACATAAAAACACCGACTGATGATAAGCCGGTGTTTTTGTATACTTATAGTTTTATTACTTGTTCCATTTCAGCGTATAGTAACCATTTCCGTGACTATACTTCTGGACCTTGATGTAGTAAGTGCCCGGCGCCAGCTTAGTGCCTTTGCCGATGGTGTATAGCTGCACTTCTTTGCCATCATCGCCGTAACAGTTGACGCTGGTAGCCGGATAGGTTTTACCGGATTGATAGAAAGCTGCTTTCAGTCCGCCTGAACTGCCGCCGCCGTTAGCCTTTACTTTAAAGGTAAATTTGACATACTGGGTTTTGGTGATTTTAAATTTGTACCAGTCTCCAGAAGTTGCACTCTGCGCTGCAGTGATGATGCCTTTCTTGGTACTGCCCTTGGAAATGGACTTTGCCTTGCTCTTGGAAGAGCCGCTGCTTTCCTTGACGCTGGTGAAAGAAACTTTGATACCGTAAGCATTGTCAGAATTCTTTACCGCAATGTAATAGGTGCCTTTCGCAACGCCGATGGTGGTCTTGTATGCCTTGCTGGAAGACAGATATTCAAAGTTGGTGAACAGACTGTTTTTCTTGGAATTCATCAGTTTAATGTTGAAACTAGAGTAGTCGGTCAGTCTTTCTGGAAAGCTAACAGTCAGATAGCCGTTGCCAGGGGCGGTTACCTTATAGTAGGAAACGCCACTGTTATCCGGACTTGCGCCGTAGAATACTTTGCCTTTGGTCAGCGTGCCGCCTGCAGGATAGAGAATAGCGCGAAATCCTACGGACTGCGGCATGCCAGCGTTGTAGCTTGCAGTTTCAAACTTCAAATAGTAAGTGCCCGCTTTTTTTACTTTTGCGTACAGGGTGTCTTCTACTTTTGAACTGCTTAGATATTTGGAGTAGCCAATTTTGTCTCCGCTGGTTGCAGCAGAAGTAGAGTGCAGGGTTACGGTAACGCCTTTTCCTACTTCAACGCCGGAAAGTGGAATTGCCAAGGTGCCGCCTTTTGTTGTTTTGACCGGAATGACAGTAACATTGTCACTGCCTGTGGTCATTCTGGCGACATATGCATTGATATCTTCTGTTGAATTTGCGCCCTGTGCTGTAATTTCTGTGGCTGGGGTACCAGCTGCGTCAGACACAGTCCCCGCAAAGATACTTTCCGCACCTGCGAAAGCAGTGGTTAGAACCAACGCAAAAGCAAGAACGAGGGATAATAATTTTCTTCTTTTCATAATTTCTGTCCTTTCATATAAATTCACATGATTTCAGGTTTCTTACTTCTAATTATACGATAGAATGGGAATTTTTTCAAGATGCATGTACTGTGTAATCACGACAAACCCATGAAACTGCAACAGGTAATCCGCGAACAAAGCCGCAAAAGTTTTCAAGGTTTTGCCTTTCCGCACCTGCGATTTCTCTTTCTGCTGCTATCAATATGTGGTATAATAACCTCACGGCGTTAGCAGAATTGAAGATTCTGACGCCTGAGAGAACATTGAATCACAAACTCTGTGCCTACGGCACAGGCGGCATACGCCGCCGCAGCACCAGGTGCTGCGCTTGTGGTATAATAATTTCAGGTAATTTGATTTTAATGAGAGGTACGGGATGAAGCTGAGATTTAAACAGAGATTTTTTTCATGGTTTGACAGTTATGATATATATGATGAATCAGAACGACCGGTGTACACGGTGCAGGGGCAGCTTGCCTGGGGACATTGCCTGAAAATTTTTGACGCGCGGGGAAGTGAAGTCGGAACAGTCAGGGAGAAAGTATTGACATGGCTGCCTAAGTTTGAAATCTACGAAGGAGAGGGATATATCGGAAGTATCAGCAAGGAGTTTTCATTTCTGAAGCCACGGTATCATATCGACTTTAACGGTTGGCATATCGAAGGAGATTTCATGGAATGGGATTACGAAGTCATCGGTGTCGATGGAAGAAAGGTAGCCGTGATTTCCAAAGAGTTATTCCACTGGACAGATACTTACGTGCTGGATATCGAAGATTCAAAGGACGCGCTGTATGTGCTGATGCTGGTGCTTGCCATTGACGCTGAGAAGTGTTCGAGGAATGATTAAACGAACCTCTTGCTGCGGGATTCAATCTTGATAAAAGTGACAAAAATCAAGAAATTTGTCACTTTTGTCACAGTTCAATTCGCTGATAATTTTTCGCACCCCTGCCGTAGGGCTGAAAAATATGCCTGTTTTCATTCGGCGTTTCTTGTGCTAAAATGGCAGAAGGCGGATTAACGAAAAACGAGTTGGAGGACATATAAAATGGAATATTTTTTTAGTCATATTGGATATATCGTTGTGGTAGCTGTGTTATTGGGGCTGATTGGCTTTGCCACCGTTGTCATGGCATCGAAAAATGAAGCAGAGAGATATATTAACGAAGAAAAGTGCAATTTCCATTGCGGAAGCTGTCCGAATACGGAACTATGTCATAAAGAGGGAAAGAAAACCGATGTATTATAGTCCGACACAGTGGGTGTTTCTATTTTTTATATATTGTTTTCTGGGCTGGATTTGGGAGACTGTGTATGTGTCTGTTCGCACAGGACATTTTGAAAATCGAGGTTTTATGCATGGACCATTCTTGCCGATTTATGGGTCGGGTGCAATTGTGATTCTCTTTGCCACTTTAGGTGTGCGCAACAGCCTGCCACTGATTTATCTGTTTGGCATGATTAGTTCGACAATCCTGGAGTACTGCACTGGTGCGGCGATGCAGAAGATTTTTGGCGTGCGCTATTGGGATTACTCACAGCACAGGCTGAATTTGAATGGGCATATCTGTCTATTTGTATCTCTGGCGTGGGGCGGATTTTCCATTCTTTTGGTCAGAGTGCTACATCCTCCCATTGAAGAACTAGTGCTGCAGATTCCAATGGGAGCAATTGATGCTGCGGCAATGGCGCTTGTCATATTGATCTCGGTGGATATGACCATTTCTGTAAACGAAGCGCTGGATTTAAAGGCTATGCTGATCAAAAAAGCAGAGAGCAACGAGGAACTGCGCAGACTGCAGAGCAGAATTGATTTTGTCTATGCCCTTGCTGAAGATGATATTCGGAAATTTAAGGAAGAGCAGGGGGCGAAAGCAGAAAAGTTCCGCAATCGCTTTGAGCGAAATTTGAGAGAATCCCGAAGAGAGTATGAGACAAAACTGGCAGCACTTCGCGATTATGCAGAAAACTATTTTACCGATAAGCAGGAAGCGCTGCAGGAGCGTGTGGACTTTTATGAAAGGCTGGAGACTCATAGACAGAAACTGGCAGAGCGTACCGATAAGGAGTACCGAAGAGCGGTGAACATTCTTCGCAGAAATCCAGGCGCTGTTTCCAAGGACTTTGAGGAAGAGCTTGACCAGATTCACAAGTTGATGAGAAAATAAGCGAAAGCTGTCTACTTACATATTATGAAAGCGGGCAGTTTTTTTATGGATGAGTGTGCACTACCGGAAAACTGTAGTGTGCATATTTTCAGAAGTTTTGCCGATTATATGCACACTGATGTGCATATTTTTGGAGAAAGTGTTTGATATATGCACAATAGCATCTAGAAAACGAAAAATATCGGCAAGGAAGTGATAAAATTCCTTTTCAAAACCATAGAATATGCATATATTAAAGTTTTTTTTAAAATATATGCAGAGGGCTGTGCATATTTTGGTTCTTTTGTGCGAATATATGCATTTTATCCGCCACTGGCAGCAGGACGAAGGGTCGGCGATCTGAGAATCGGTCCTCCGCTTTGTATAGCAAAAAAAACATAAAAACATAGTGCGAGCCTCTTGATTTAATGCTTTAATGTGGTAAAATAGTAAAGCGAAGGGCGGAACTTAAGGAAAAAGTGTGCCCTACGAAAGCTGAAAGGAGTTAAAGACAGACAATGAAAATCAGCAGAAGTTTACTGAAAAGTGATGAAAGAGCAACTTTTGAACTGAGAAACCTATACCAGAAGTACGGCTATAGACAGTTCAAGATGGGAAAATTTGAGGAATACGATCTTTACGTTAAGAATAAGGAATTCCTGCAGATTGACAGCATGATCACTTTTAACGACAACGGAAAACTGATGGCTTTAAAGCCAGACTTAACACTTTCCATTATTAAGAATTATCATCACAGCGAAGGATATATAGAGAAAGTTTACTATAGCGAGAACATTTACCGTGCGTCTAAATCCTCTCATACATATAAAGAAATTATGCAGACGGGGCTTGAATGCATGGGTGATATCGACCTTTATCATATTTGTGAGGTAACCGCTTTGGCGGCAAAGAGCCTTGCGACAATCAGCAGTAACTACGTTTTGGAAATTTCCCATATGGGCGTCATTAAGGCAGTGCTTGCGCCGCTTTGCGAGGAGCTGCAGCGGCAGGTTTTGAAGTGCATCGCGGAAAAAAATTTGCACGAAATTCGCAAGCTATGTGAAGAGAACGGAATCGAAGAAACGGTATATCAGTCCATCGAGACTTTGGTATCAACCTATGGAGGATATAAGAAGGTGTTAACGGCTCTGAAAAAAGCCAGCCTTTCCGATGAGGTAAGAGTGGCCTTGACCGAACTTGAAACCATCTGCAGCATTTTGGCGGTCAACAAGCTGGCAAAGAATATCAATATCGACTTTTCCATCGTCAACGATATGGGCTATTACAGCGGTATTTTGTACAAAGGTTTTATAAAGGGCATTCCAAACAGTATTCTCTCCGGCGGTCAGTATGATCAGCTGATGGAGCGAATGGGGAAGAAAGCCGGCGCTATTGGCTTTGCGGTATATTTGGATTCTTTGGACAGACTTGACCCTAGTGAAAAAGTCTACGACTTTGATGTGGTCTTTCTCTACGATGAGAAATCGGATTTACGCCTTTTGATGAAGGAGGCTAAGGATCTGCGTGACAAGGGCGAAAGTGTCCTTTTGGAGCGCAGTATTCCGGAGAAAATGACTTACAGGAAACTTTTGAAACTGGAAGATGGGGAGGTAAAAATCCTTGAAAGAAATGATTAATGTGGCTCTGCCCAAGGGAAGACTGGGGCAGAAGGTTTATGATATGTTTGAAAAGGCGGGCTACCCTTGTCCGTCTATTAAAGAGGATAACAGAAAGCTGATCTTTGAAAACGAAGAAGTGGGGGTTCGCTACTTCTGGGTCAAGCCGTCGGATGTGACTATTTATGTGGAGCGTGGAGCTGCAGATATCGGCGTAGCGGGAAAGGACATTTTGCTGGAATACGAGCCAGAAGTTTATGAGCTTTTGGACTTGGAGCTTGGAAAATGCAGAATGGCGGTTGCCGCAAAGAGTACTTTCCGCGACAACACCGAGCGAACCTTAAAGGTTGCAACAAAGTTTCCAAATATCGCGAGAACCTATTACGAGAGGGAAAGCAGAGACATCGATATCATCAAACTCAACGGTTCTATTGAAATTGCACCGATTCTGGGGCTTTCAGATGTCATCGTGGATATCGTGGAGACGGGAAAGACCCTGAAGGAAAATAATCTGGAAGTGGTAAAGACTATTGTGCCAATCAGCGCAAGACTTATTGCCAATAAGGCGGGCTTTAAGTTTAAGACGGCAGAGATTGAGCAGATTCGTGACAGTCTGGCTTCCCAGCTGAAGGAAAAAGAGGAAAAATAAATGAGTAAATTTTTGGTAGAAAAATACAGGAAATTAAAGCCTTATACGCCGGGAGAGCAGCCGAAAGATCAGGTGATGATTAAGCTGAATACCAACGAATCACCTTATTCGCCGGGACCTGCTACCATTGCAGCATTAAACGCAGGTGAGGCTGCAAATCTACGTCTTTATTCGGATCCGGATTCGTCGGATTTGAAGCAGGCCATCGCAAATCTTTACAGGGTGCAGAGAAACAACGTGTTTGTAACCAACGGTTCCGATGACATTTTAAACTTTGCCTTTATGGCTTTTGCGGGCGAAGGCGGCAAGGTCTACTTTCCGGAGACTTCCTATGGATTTTACGAGGTCTTTGCGGACCTTTACGAAACCGATTATGTGAAAGTGCCACTGAAACCAGATTTTTCCATCGATCCCAAGGATTATGTCTGTAAGGACGGCATGATTGTCATTGCAAATCCCAACGCACCGACGGGGCAGGCTCTTTCCCTGCAGCAGGTGGAGGAAATCGTTAGAACTAACAGAGAATCGGTGGTGCTCATCGATGAAGCCTATGTAGACTTTGGAGCAGACAGCGCGGTAGAATTGATACATAAATATGAGAATCTACTGGTGGTGCAGACTTTCTCTAAATCGAGGAGCATGGCGGGGGCGCGTCTGGGTTTTGCCATCGCGTCAGCAGCGCTGGTTGCGGATCTTGAAAAAATCAAGTTTTCTACGAATCCATACAATGTCAACAGACTGACCAGCGCTGCAGGCATTGCAGCCCTTTCCGAAAATGAATACTATATGGAAAACTGCAGGCGTATTATGGAAACCAGAGCCTATACTGCAGAAAAGCTGATTGCTATGGGTTTTGAGGTGGTGCCGTCTAAGGCCAATTTTCTCTTTGCAAAATCTCCCGATGTGGACGGTGGGGTTCTTTATGAAAAACTGCGAGAAAAAGGCATTTTGATTCGCCACTTTGACAAAGAGGCAATCAGCCAGTACAATAGAATTACCATTGGAACAAGAGAAGAGATGGATTGCTTTTTAGAAGCAGTATCAGAAATTTTGAGGTAAAAAGATGAGAACAAGTGAAATCAATCGAAATACAGCGGAAACCCAAATCAGTCTGAAGCTGAATATGGACGGCAGAGGGGAAAGCGCTGTTCATACAGGCTGTGGATTTTTAGACCATATGCTGACCCTCTTTGCAAGGCACGGCAGATTTGACCTTACAGTCAGCTGTCAGGGAGATACAGACGTGGATTACCACCACACCGTAGAAGACATTGGAATCGTACTGGGAAGCGCTTTTTCTGAGGCGCTCGCAGACATGCGGGGAATCTGCCGCTTTGGCGATATCATTCTGCCTATGGATGAGACTTTGATGATATGCGCAGTGGATATTTCCGGAAGAGATTATCTGGGCTTACAGGTAGAAATGCCATGTGAGAAAGTGGGAGATTTTGACACGGAACTGGTGAAAGAATTTTTTCTTGGTTTTGTAAGAAAGGCGCAGGTGACTTTGCACTTTAAGCAGCTTGCAGGGGAGAATACCCACCACATCATTGAAGCCATGTTCAAAGCTTTCGGCAGAGCTATGGCAAAAGCAGTAAAAATTGACGAGGAATATAAAGACGAAATTCCTTCCACGAAGGGAGTGCTGTAAATGATTGCCATCATAGATTACGGCGTAGGAAATATTTTTTCTCTGGAAAGTTCTTTCCGTTATATCGGACAGGAAGCGGTATTAACCAGCGATCCGGCGGTGATTGAAAAAGCAGATAAGCTGATACTTCCCGGTGTCGGCGCTTTTGGTGATGCGGCTTTAAAACTGCGGGAAAGCGGTATGGCTGAGGTGGTGCTTTCGGAAGTTTCCAAAGGAAAACCACTTCTTGGCATTTGTCTCGGTATGCAGCTGCTCTTTGAGAAAAGTTATGAATACGGTGAGCATGCAGGTCTGGGTTTAATCCCCGGTGAAATTGTCACCATGGAGGGTGTGGTGCCTTGCGGTTACAAGGTGCCTCATATTGGCTGGAATGGGCTTCATTTCCCCAAGGACAAAGAAAAAAGCCCGATATTCAAATATCTGGAAGAGGGCAATTTTGTGTATTTTGTCCATACCTATTATGGAAGTGAGTGCGAGGAAGCGACCATTGCAACGACAGAATACGGGGCAGAACTGACGGCGGCAGTTGCAAAGGATAACGTTTACGGCGTTCAATTTCACCCGGAAAAAAGCGGCGAAATCGGTATGAAGATTCTGCGTGCATTTTGCGAGCTATAAAAGAGAGAAAGGAAGTTTGGTTATGAAAATTTTTCCTGCCATCGATTTGCGTGATGGCAAGGTGGTACGCCTGCTAAAAGGCGACTACGACCAGATGACAGTATACGGAGACGACCCGGTAGCCTATGCCAAGGAGTTTGAGGCGAAGGGGGCAGAGTTTCTCCATGTGGTAGATTTAGACGGCGCAAAGGACGGCGATACCCCGAATTTTCAGGTGGTAAAACGCCTAGCGGCAGAAACCGGTCTGAAAGTAGAAATCGGCGGAGGAATCCGCAGCGAAGAGACCATCAAGCGGTATATTGACGCCGGTGTGTACCGGGTGATTCTCGGCACTGTTGCTGTAAAAGAGCCGGAATTTACTACAGAAATGATTAGGAAATATAAAGAAAAAATTGCGGTAGGCGTGGATATTTCGGAAAGGCATGTGGCAATTCATGGCTGGAAAGAAGTGTCTCAGATTACCGTAGATGAGATTTTTGAAAAGCTGGCAGATGACGGCGTCAGCTGCATTATCTGTACGGATATTTCAAAGGACGGCGCTATGCAGGGAACGAATCAGGCGCTTTACAAAGAGCTTTCAGAGAAGTATCCCGTCGATATTGTAGCTTCCGGCGGCGTGTCTTCTATGGCGGATGTGGCGGCGCTTCTTGATATGGGCGTTTACGGCGCTATCATCGGAAAAGCGATTTATAACGGCGCAATCGATCTGCAAAAAGCTATCGCTTTGGCGAAATCTATTGAGCAGGCAGACGTCTTTGCGGCCCTCTTTGATGAAGGAGGAGCAAAATGATTACCAAAAGAATTATTCCCTGTTTGGATGTGCGAAACGGCAGAGTGGTAAAGGGTGTGAATTTTGAAGGATTGTCAGACGTCTCTTCGCCAGTGGAGCTTGGCAAATATTACAGCGAAAACGGTGCGGATGAGTTGGTATTTTATGACATTACCGCTTCTTTTGAAGAGCGGGCGCTGTTTACGGAGATTCTGAAGGAAGTGGCTTCCAAAGTGTTCATTCCCCTGACTGTTGGCGGAGGTATCAACACCATTGCAGACTTTGACCGGGTGCTGAAATGCGGCGCGGATAAGGTTTCTGTCAACTCTGGCGCTATCAAAAATCCAGGACTTATTGCAGAGGCTGCCAAGAAATATGGTGATCAGTGCGTAGTGCTTTCTGTCGATGTGAAACGTGTTGACGGCAGTTTTCATGTTTTTGCAAAAGGCGGCAGAGAGGATACCGGGCTTGACGCATTGGAATGGATTAAGCAGGGTGAAGCCAGCGGCGCAGGTGAGATTGTAGTCAACAGTATTGACACTGACGGCGTAAAGAAAGGCTTTGATATTGAGCTTCTGCGCGCGGTAAACGATTTGGTGTCCGTGCCTGTGATTGCTTCAGGCGGTGCGGGCAGCATTTCTGATTTTATAGATTTATTCAGAGCGATTCCGGCCATTGATGCAGGATTGGCAGCATCTATTTTTCACTTTGGAGAAGTTGCGATTTCAGATTTGAAGAATCAGCTGGCAGCTGCCGGTATTCACGTGAGGAAGTAGATCGGTATGGATATTGGAATTTTCGTACCTATTCCGGATTTTTGTGAAAAAGGTACTAAGATTCGGAGTGATATTATGTTAATCGAAGTTTTTTTGAAGAAGTTATTTGGAATTTGACGGAGATTTATCACGTTTTTTTTGCTTATGATACATTTATCCATGAATAATTCTTTCATTATGTGGGGATTTATTCTTTGATTTCCATATAATGCGTACGATGATTGGGGTGTGTTAGTACCTTTTTTACAAAAACAGCAGTTAGGTACTAAAACATGGTTTATGGCTTTCATGGGCTTGACACAAAAAGTAAAATATATTAAAGAAGACAGCAGGAGAAGATTATGGTAAAAATAGAAGAATTGAAATTTGATGAAAAGGGACTGATTCCTGCCATTGTGGTGGATGCACAGTCCAAGAAGGTGCTCACTCTTGCTTATATGAACAGAGAGAGCCTTGCAATCAGCATGGAGGAAAAGAGAACCTGCTTCTGGTCTCGTTCCAGACAGGAACTGTGGAGAAAGGGCGAAACCAGCGGCAATGTGCAGCATATCGTCAGCATTACGGCTGATTGCGACCGTGACGCACTGGTTGTCATGGTCAACAAAGAGGGACCTGCCTGCCATCTGGGCGGCGATTCCTGCTTTGAATTTCCTGTAATGGGAGAGCTGGAAATAGAAGAAACCGAGGGATTCTCTGTAAAAGGTCTCTACAAGATGCTAAAGGGTCGCAAGGAGGAAATGCCGGAGGGCTCCTACACTTCCTACCTCTTTGAAAAGGGAATGGACAAGATTTTGAAGAAGGTCGGCGAGGAGTCCACCGAAGTCATCATTGCAGGAAAAGCGGATGACAAGGCGGAGACGATTTACGAAATTGCAGACCTTGCGTATCATGTGATGGTACTTATGGTAGAAATGGGAATCACTGTAGATGACGTGATGAGTGAGCTGGCTTCACGCCATATTATAGATCATAAAGTGAAACAGGAGAAAATGAAATGATTTTGTTAAACACAAAAGGCAATTTCAATTTGCATACCCATACCTGTTTTTGCGATGGAAAAGATGAACCTGAGGAGATGGTAAAAAAAGCCATCGACCTCGGGTTTTGTGCCCTTGGGTTTTCCGGTCACGAGTATTCGGTCAACGATGAGGAGTTTTGCATGAGCAGGGCAAACACCTTGCGCTACAGAGAGGAAGTCCTGCGTCTAAAGGAGGCGTACCGGGGACAGATTGACATTTATCTGGGAGTCGAGCGAGATTACCTTGGAGAAGGAGACGATTATCCGTATGATTATATCATCGGCTCTGTTCATTATGCCCTTGCAAAGGATGGTACACCGGTATGTGTGGACAAGTCCGAGCAGGATATGGTAGCTGATGTACAGAAGTACTTCGGCGGTAACTACAGAGCTTATGTAGAGAGCTATTTTCAGTCTGTAGCTGACGTTGTAGCTAAGACAGGCTGCGATATTTTAGGCCATTTTGATCTGGTGACCAAGTTTAACGAAGGCTATAAATACTTCGATGAAGAGGCGGACTGGTACAAGGCGGCAGCCCTTTCGGCGCTGGACCAGGTGCTGGCTTCTGAAAAAAAGCCGATTATCGAAATCAATACCGGTGCTATGGCGAGAGGTTATCGCAGTGTGCCGTATCCGGCAGGGTTTATTTTGCGGGAGATTGCAAAGAGCGACTGTGCTGTCATTTTGTCTAGTGACTGTCATGATAAAGAGCAGCTTGACTTTGGATTTCAAGAATTGTTAGATGGAATTAAAAGTAAACCATGATTTGATTTTTAATGTGGCCAATATTAGCTTGATATAGGCAATAGGATGAGAATAATTATAATTAATAAATCGATGAAAAATAATTAAAAGTACAATTTAAACAAAAATAAAGTTTTAATTTTACATAAAAAAATTATATATATGTTGACATACAACAAAGCATGCGCTATAATAAAGAAAATTCAGACAACTGAATTTTCCATCGATGGGTAGTAAGAAGGACTTTTGATTTTAAGGAGGAAACATTATGAAAAAGAGAACAACTTTTTTAGCACTTGTTTTGGTTATGGTGCTAGGAACATCTGTGGCTTTTGGTTGGACACACTTTTATAATTTCTCAAAGACATTGGGTCCAAACGAAACTAAAGAAACTGGAGAGTTTTATTCATCAAGCAACTTTGTTATTAACTACACGCAGTCTGTCCCAAATACAATTGCAAATAGCACACAAGTGAGAGTGATTGTAATGAAGGGCAATACCATTGTTACATCAAAAACTGTAACTGGTGATAATGTGAGTGAAAAAATAACAGTAAGTAGCGGTGCAGGTAATTATACAATAACTTTCCGGAATCTCTCCAGCTATACTGTTAATGTATCAGGAAGTGCTATGAAATAGTACAAAATCACCTATACTAATACAGAACAGGTAAAAACAGAATATTGGGTGTTTTAGGGAGATGTCGTTAAAAACGACATCTCCCTATTGTAATGCCTAGAGGATATTGCAATAACGACAAAATATTATTGTAAATTGAAGGTTTGTCAAACATATGTTACACCGTCATGCAAAAAATTAAATAAAGTATCTTTAGGAGAAAGCCACTTTA
>NZ_QWES01000023.1:0-58961 GCF_009936115.1 Anaerotruncus sp. 80 | reverse complement strand
GTGGGGTTGTTATTGTCAGAGGACAACAAGGTTCCCGGGCACCCACCCGAAGCTTTGCTTCGTGGAAGGGTGGGGTTCTTATTTACCGCAGCATTTCTTGTATTTCTTGCCACTACCGCAAGGACAAGGGTCGTTTCTGCCCGGCTTCTTTTCGACACGAACAGTCTTTGAACGCTTGAACTCTTTTACGATTTCTATTCTTTTTTCTTCGGTGAGCACGCCGTCCCACTGCTGCAGGCTAAACAAGTAGTCGGCTTCAGCTTTCAGCATGTTGAAGAAGAGTTTTTCAAAGTCGATGTCGAGGTCGATGACAGTGTCGTCAGTGACAGACTCTAAATCCATTTCCTTGTTTAAGCTGGAATTGATACCGTCTAAAAATCCGACAAAGATAGTCTTGTTGCATTCAAATTTTTCAACCAACTCAGCTACGGTGCCGGAAAGGTGCTCTGTATGGTTTTCTAAAATATGAGAGTATAACTTGGTTTCTGTCTCTGCATATTCTTTCCAGAAGGCCTCAAAGGTGTCTTCTGTCTGATTGTCAATCAGCTCTTGCCAGTCCTGATATAAGCTCATGGGTGATTCCTCCTTTATAAACGTTTTCTTACAGTTCTTTTGCAATGGCTAAGATATCGCCTACGATTGCGCTGCCTGTTGGAAGGGCGCCTGCGCCTTTTCCATAAAACATCACTTCGTCAACGGCGTTGCCGGTTACATAGATTGCGTTAAACTCGTTGGATACGCCGGCAAGCGGGTGAGAGTTTTCGATTTCCATAGGCTTTACACTGTATTCGAGTGTATCGCCGGTTTTCTTTGCGTGGGCAATCAGTTTGATTTTGCAGCCTTTTTCCTTGGCAGCGTTGATATCGTCCATAGTGATTTTGCTGATACCCACGGTAGGAATTTCGGCAGGCGGTACGTATTTGTCGAACGCAAGAGCCATCAGGATAGAAAGCTTGTTGGCTACATCAATACCTTCAACATCAGCAGTTGGGTCAGCCTCTGCAAAGCCTTTTGCCTGGGCATCTTTGAGTACGTCGTTGTAATCAAGACCGAGGTCGGTCATTTTTGTCATGATATAGTTGGTAGTGCCGTTTAAGATGCCCATGACTTCTGTAAATTCATTGCCTGCAAGAGCTTCTGTAATTGCAGTCAGGGCAGGGATACCACCGCCGACGCTGGCTTCAAATCTGAAACCTACGCCGTTTTCTTTTGCAGCTTTGTGCAGCTTGTCAAAGTTAGCTGCGACAGCAGCTTTGTTCGGCGTAACAACGCCTTTGCCGTTTTCCATGGCAGTCAGCATGAAAGTAGTGGACGGCTCGATACCACCCAGAGATTCTACCACAATATCAATGTCAGGATTCTTTAAAATATCGTCAGGATTCTGTGTAGCCTGGCTTTCTTCGAGTCCAAGCGCCTTTACACGTTCCATATTCTTTTCTAAGACCTTTACGACCTCAATGGTGCGGTCGATTCTTTTTTCGATTAATGCCTTGTTTGTCTGCAGGATTTCGTAAGTGCCGCCACCTACGGTACCCAGACCGAGTATTCCGATTTTTACTGTTTTCATAACAGCCTCCTTGTACAAAATTTCCATTGCTAAAAATTATATAACAAAAAAGCAATTTTGTCTTTATATTTCTGCAAAAAAGATTTATGATGTAAGGACGGAGGTTTTTTTATGGCATTACACATTGTACTGGTGGAACCGGAGATTCCGCCTAATACCGGAAATATTGCAAGAAGCTGTGCTGCAACAGGCACGGTTTTACATTTAGTGAAACCTTTAGGGTTTTCTATAGACGATAAGGCGGTGAGAAGAGCAGGTCTTGATTACTGGCCTTATGTAAAGCTGGAAATTCACGAAAGCTTACATGATTTTATGGAAAAGTATTCTAAGGATCATACTATGTATCTGGCGACTACGAAAGGCGGACATCTTTATACTGATGTAACATATAAAGATGAAGATATGATTTTGTTCGGCAGAGAAACTGCCGGTCTTCCAAGAGATTTCATCAAAGAACACGAGGACACGGCAGTGCGCATTCCTATGAGTGAAGACACCAGATTGCGTTCTTTCAATCTTTCCAACTCAGCGAACATTATTTTGTTTGAAGCACTTCGCCAGCTAGGATTTCCTGAACTTGCGTAGGAGTTTTGGTGCAAAAAAGTTGCTGCATAGAAAAACAGTAATTCCCTTGAAAAGAACTGGCTCAATGTGGTATACTATTTGCATAGGAGATGGGTAAATGAAACTTGGTTACGAATTAACAATTGAACAGACTCAGAAGCTCTCCATGACACCAGAGCTGATTCAGGCCATCCAGATTTTGCAGTTTAACAACCAGGAGCTTTCAGATTATGTGCAGAACGAACTTTTGGAGAATCCCGTATTAGAAGCGGAGAAGTCCTACGATGCACAGGAAGTTGACATCAGAGAAAAAATCAGAGAAGCGGACTACGAAGAAGAGAGTTTTCGTCAGTGGGAGTACAGACCTGATGACGATGATGATTATACTTATGAGCAATATGTATATGAAGAAGATACATTAACCGACTATTTGATGAGTCAGCTGCAGTTTTCCAGGCTGACAGGTCAGATGGCGACAATCGGACGATATATTATAGAAGTCATTGACGACAATGGCTATTTAACTATGTCCGTGGAAGAGATATCCAAGGCAGTTGGTGCGGATATTGATACAGTGGAAGAAGTGCTGAATTTTATTCAGACCTTCGATCCCTGCGGTGTAGCAGCGAGAAATTTGCGGGAGTGTCTGATCATCCAATTTGCTGCCAAGGGACTTTTGACCGATGAGATTGAATATATCATTGAGAACATGCTGGAGGAATTGGCAGATAATAAGATTGCTTACATTGCAAAGACGATTGGCATTAAAAATCAGGAAGTACAGCAGATCGCTGATTTAATCAAGACCATGGAACCAAAACCCGGCAGAGTTTTTTCTTCTGGCGAAGCGACCAGATATGTGGTGCCGGACATCATTGTCGAGAAAGTAAACGATGAGTATCAGGTGATGAACAACGATACCAGCATGCCGAAATTGATGGTGAGTTCTTATTATAATAAATTATCGGCAGAAGCGAAGCAGGATGAGGAACTGAACAAATACCTGACCGACCGGTTCAATGCGGCGGTATGGCTGATCAAGAGCATAGAGCAGCGGAAACAGACCATATATAACGTGGCCAGCGCTGTTGTTAAGTATCAGCAGGATTTCTTCGATAACGGAGAGAAATCGCTGAAAACCCTGACGCTGAAGCAGATTGCAGAGGATGTTGGCGTACACGAGTCTACTGTCAGCAGATCCATCAATGGAAAATATATGCAGAGCCCTCGCGGCGTTTTCGAACTCAAGTATTTTTTCTCCAGCGGGGTTTCAGGCGAAGATGGCACGGGTGTTTCATCCAACAGCGTAAAGTCCATCATCAAAGAGATTATCGCAGGAGAGAATCCGCAGAAACCTTACAGTGATCAGGATATGGTTGAGATATTAAAAAATAAGGGAATTGATATATCCCGAAGAACTGTTGCAAAGTATAGGGAGGGCATGAATATCCTGTCTTCCTCCAAGCGGCGCAGGTTCTAATGGCACTTGCCCCCAATTTCTGAAAGAAATTGAAGGGAATGCCTTATGCTATAAATTCCCAAGAGGGCAAGCTTGTTAAGCGATGCTCAATTGGTAGAATTTAGTCGTATAATGGCGCTTGCCCCAATGCATTTGACATACTTTAATTTGATATAAAGAGAGTTATGGAGGTAAATTATGGCAATTAAAGTTGGTATTAGTGGATTCGGAAGAATCGGCAGAGTGGTGATCAGAGCTGCAATGGACATGCCTGAAATTGAAATCGCAGGCATTAACGTTCGTAATGCAGACATCGATTACCTGATTTATATGTTGAAATATGATACGACATTTGGTCGTTTTCCTAAGAGTTTAGATAAATATGAGGAAGGTATCATCATTGATGGCAAGAAAGTTCCTGTATTCAGCGAATCAGAAGCGAAGAACATTCCTTGGGACAGATGCGGCGCAGAATACATAGTAGAGGCAACAGGTGCTTATACTACAACAGAGAAGGCACTTGACCATGTAAAGGCGGGCGCGAAGAAGGTTATCATATCTGCACCGGCAAAGGATAAGACTACGCCTACATTTGTTTACGGTGTTAATACAGATGAATATACCAGCGATATGCAGGTTGTTTCCAACGCATCCTGTACTACCAACTGTTTAGCGCCGCTTTGCAAAGTTCTGGAAGATAACTTTGGTATTGAACAGGGACTAATGTCGACAATTCACTCTGCAACAGCAAAACAGAAAGTAGTAGATGCTCGTTCCATGAAAGACTGGAGAACTGGCAGAAGTGTATTTGGAAACGTGATTCCATCCACTACAGGCGCTGCTAAAGCAGTAGGGCTGGTTATTCCGTCTTTGGCAGGTAAGATGACAGGTATTTCCTATAGAGTGCCGACTGCTGATGTTTCTGTAATCGACCTGAATGTAGTACTGAAAAAATCCGCATCCTACGATGCGATTTGCAGAGCTGTTAAGAAGGCGTCAGAAACTTATCTCCACGGCGTTATTGAGTATGTGGATGATGAAGTTGTTTCCGGAGATTTTGTCGGTGATCCGCATACTTCTATCTTCGATGCGAGAGAGGGTATCGAACTCAACGACAAGTTCTTCAAATTAATTGCGTTCTATGACAATGAGTATGGATATTCCAGCAAAACTTTAGAGCTGATTAAACATATGTACGAGGTAGATCACGCAAAGTAAAGAGGCTAAATATGAAAAAAACCATTAGAGACATTGCGCTCAAAGGAAAAAAAGTAATTGTAAGATGTGATTTCAACGTTCCCCAGAAGGACGGTGTCATCACAGATGATAACAGAATCAAAGCAGCACTGCCGACAATCACTTATCTTAGAGAGCAGGGCGCTAAAGTGATTCTCATGTCCCATCTGGGAAGACCGAAAGGTGAGCCGAAGATGGAATTTACACTGAAACCTGTAGCAGACAGATTAGCAGAACTGCTGGACTGCGAAGTGAAGTTTCAGAGCTGCCCTGAAGTGGTGTGCGACACCATCAGAGACATGGCGGCTTCCTTAGAAGAAGGTGAAGTTATGCTTCTTGAAAATGTTCGTTTCCGCAAAGAAGAGACGGACAATGGAGCAGAATTTGCCAAAGAACTGGCTGATCTTGGAGAAATTTTTGTTCAGGAAGCCTTTGGAACAGCGCACAGAGCGCATGCTTCTACAGCAGGTATTGCGGACTATCTTCCTGCAGTATCAGGATTCCTCATCGAAAAGGAGGTCAAGTTCCTTGGAGATGCGCTTGAAAATCCTAGCAGACCTTTCGTTGCCATCATGGGTGGCGCCAAAGTAGGAGACAAAATTCCTGTCATTGAAAATCTGCTGAAGAAAGTCGATACGCTGATTATTGGCGGCGGTATGTCCTATACTTTCTTTAAAGCAATGGGACTGGAGATCGGAACTTCCATTTTAGATGAAGCGAATATAAATCTTGCAGCGGAGCTGATTGAAAAGGCTAAGTCGGCAGGTGTAGAACTGCTGCTTCCTGTCGATGTTGTCTGCGCTAAGGAATTTGCCAATGAAACAGAGACAAAAATTACAGACAGGGATGGGATTCCTTCTGACATGATGGGACTTGATATCGGACCAGCAACGGTTCGCCTTTATGGTAAAGTGCTGAGAGAAGCGAAGACCATCGTATGGAACGGACCTGTCGGCGTTTTTGAAATGCCGACCTTTGAAAAGGGAACTAAGGCAATTGCTGAGATTCTGGCAGAGAGTGATGCTGTGACAATTATTGGCGGCGGAGATTCTGCAGCGGCAGCAGAGCAGTTTGGACTTGCGGACAAGATGAGCCACATTTCCACAGGCGGCGGCGCATCGTTGGAATTTTTGGAAGGAAAAGTACTTCCGGGCATTGCCGTCATTGAAGAAAAATAATAATTTATTGTAATCTTACATGCAGTGGAGAAGTCTCCTCTGCATGTTTTATAGGAATAGGAAGGAATAGAGATGAGAATTCCACTAATTGCAGGAAACTGGAAAATGTATAAAACCACAGAAGAAGCGCTTGCTTTTGCAAAGGAACTGAAAACAATGTATGGAGATACTGACGTAAAAGCTGCAATTTGTGCACCATATACGCAGCTTGCGGCATTGGTACAGGCTTTTTCTGGAAGCGGAATCGGTGTCGGTGCTCAGAATGTTCATTTTGAAGAAGAAGGTGCATTTACTGGAGAAGTTTCACTAAATATGCTCAAGGAAATTGGTGTAGATTACTGTATTGTAGGTCATTCGGAAAGACGTCAGTACTTTGGAGAAACTGATGAGACGGTAAATTTGAAACTGAAGAAAATCCTAACCGATAGTGAAATCACGCCGATTTTATGCGTTGGCGAGGATTTGGCACAGAGAGACGCTGGGATCGAACAGGAAGTTGTATGTGCGCAGATAGAAAAGGCTTTTGCAGAAATTTCTGCAGAGGATGCTGCTAAAGTGGTGGTAGCCTATGAACCAATCTGGGCAATCGGTACCGGCAGAACCGCAAGTCCCCAGCAGGCAGGAGAAATGTGCGCATGGATCAGAAAGTCTATCGAAGGTCTTTACGATGTAGATACCTGTGATAAAGTGATTATCCAGTACGGAGGCAGCGTAAAGCCTGAAAATGCAACGGAAATTATGGATATGGACGAGATTGACGGCGCGCTGGTTGGCGGGGCTAGTCTGGATTCGTCTAAATTTATGGAGATTGTCAACTTTTAGCAGGAAAACACTTGATTTTTCGTGGTTCTTATGATAAAGTTAAATGGTTAAATTTAAAGGAGGGAATAAGATGAAGATCGCTCTTATGGCATTACTGGCAATTGCAAGTATCGTTCTGATTTTAAGTGTTCTTCTGCAGTCTGGTAACAGCGATGGTTTATCCGGTTCTATTGCAGGCGGTGCAGAACAGCTTTTCGGAAAGAAAAAGGGCAGAGGATACGAAGCAATCTTAAGCAAGATTACAGTCGTATGCGCTGTGTTATTTATCGTGCTTTCACTTGCTATTGTTTCAATGTTTAGTTAATAATTTAATTTAAAATATTTGTTTGGTTTTATAAGAGGCGCGTGCATATGCGGTGCCTCTTTAAACGCGTTATAAACCAGACAAGAAAATGGAGGTATTATATTATGAATTGGATTGTACCAATCGCGGCTGCGGTCGGACTGTTGGTAGCCTTCTGCTTGTCCTCCTGGATCAGCAAATCTGACGAAGGTACTGACAGAATGAAGGAAATCGCAGGATACATCAGAGAAGGTGCTATGGCTTTCTTAAAGAGAGAATACAAGACCATGGTTATCGTAATTGCTGTGCTGTTCCTGCTCATCGGATTTGGCCTGCAAAGCTGGATTACTGCAGGACTGTACCTAATTGGTGCGCTGCTGTCTGTACTGGCAGGTTTCTTCGGTATGAACGTGGCAACCAAAGGTAACGTAAGAACTGCATGGGCTGCCAAAGAAGCAGGTATGCCAAAAGCGCTGAAGATTGCATTCAGATCTGGCGCTGTTATGGGTCTTTGCGTATCCGGTCTTGGACTTTTCGGTCTTGGCGTAGTGTTCTGCGTACTGGATCTTGCAACTGTTACAGAATGTATCACAGGCTTCGGTCTGGGCGCTTCGTCTATGGCGCTGTTCGGAAGAGTAGGCGGCGGTATCTATACCAAAGCTGCTGACGTAGGTGCTGACCTTGTTGGTAAGGTAGAGGCAGGTATCCCTGAAGATGACCCGCGTAACCCTGCCGTTATCGCTGATAACGTAGGCGACAACGTAGGTGATGTTGCTGGTATGGGTTCCGACCTGTTCGAATCTTATGTAGGTTCTATTATTTCTGCTATTACTTTGGCTTCCGTTGCTGTTGCCAATGCACCAGAAACTGCAATGTTCTCTGAAACAACTGCTGCACTGTTCCCGCTGCTGCTTTCTGCAGTAGGTATCATTGCTTCTGTACTGGGAATTCTGATGGTAAGAGGCAGCGAGGGTTCCAACCCTGCAAATGCCTTGAACATGGGTACTTACATCAGTGGTATCATTGTAATCGTTGCTTCTCTGGTTATGAGTAAGTATATGCTGGGTGATTTCACTTATGCATTTGCAATTATTGCAGGTCTGGTTGCAGGTATTGCAATTGGTAAGATTACAGAAGTTTACACTTCCGGCGATTACGGTTCCGTTAAGAAAATTGCTGAACAGTCTCAGACAGGTGCTGCTACTACTATTATCAGCGGTCTGGGCGTTGGTATGATGTCCACTCTGTGGCCAATTATCATGATTTGTGTAGCTACTTTCGTAGCATATATGTTTGCAGGTGTTTATGGTATCGCACTGGCAGCTGTAGGTATGCTGTCCACAGCAGGTATGACTGTAGCAGTTGACGCTTACGGTCCTGTATCCGATAACGCTGGCGGTATCGCAGAAATGTCTGAACTTCCACACGAAGTTAGAGAAATCACCGACAAATTAGACGCTGTAGGCAACACTACCGCTGCAATCGGTAAAGGTTTTGCTATCGGTTCTGCTGCTCTGACTGCACTGGCTCTGTTTGTATCCTATGCAGAAGTAGCAGGCATTTCCGAAGTAGGAATTAACCTGCTGAACCCAATCGTAATTATTGGTCTGTTCCTGGGTGCTATGCTGCCGTTCCTGTTCTCTGCTATGACAATGAACTCTGTAGGTAAAGCAGCTAACCAGATGATTGAAGAAGTTAGAAGACAGTTCAGAGAAGACAAAGGCATCATGGAAGGCACTTCCAAGCCTGACTATGCTAGATGCGTAGATATCTCCACTGGTGCTGCTCTGAAAGAAATGGTTATGCCAGGTCTGATGGCAATCATTGCGCCTTTAGCAGTTGGATTTATTTTAGGTGCTGAAGCTCTTGCAGGTATGCTGGGCGGTGCACTGTCTGCAGGTGTACTTCTTGCAATCATGATGTCCAACGCAGGCGGCGCATGGGATAACGCTAAGAAATATATCGAAGAAGGAAATTACGGCGGTAAGGGAAGCGAACCTCACAAGGCTGCTGTTGTAGGCGACACTGTAGGTGACCCGTTCAAAGATACTTCCGGTCCTTCCATCAACATCTTGATTAAGCTGATGACAATTGTATCCGTAGTATTCGCACCAATGTTTGGCGCTGGATTACTGGGCTAATCAGTATCATTGATGAAAACTACATCGCACTGCACGGGAAACCTGCAGTGCGATGTTTTAATTTCGGTGTTAAAATGAAAAAATGTTAGCTGTAAATTTCAGCACTTGTTGCAATGTATTTTATTTCCAGTTTTCATCTTTTCTTCAAACGATTTTCAAAATCTCGATTTTGTCCGCAAAAAGAAACCATTTTTGGCAGTTTTGAAAACCCAACAGAGTTTTTACGAAAACTGGAAGATATATTCAAAGTTATTGTCACTTTGTCGTTCCTGTGATAGAATAATATGGATTTCATTAAAAAAGGATACAGACATGGCAAAGAAAGAAAAAGAGCCAAAAACCAATGCGGTACGCATGGTGGCGGCGAAAGGGATTGCTTATCAGCTACATACTTATGAAGCGCCGGAGGGCTTTTTAGATGGTGTTTCAGTGGCAGAGCAGGTAGGACAGAATCCTGATATGGTATTTAAGACTCTGGTTCTCGTAGGACATAGTAGACAGAATTACGTCTGTGTGATTCCTGTGGCATGTGAACTGGATCTAAAGAAGGCGGCGAAGCATTTTGGAGAAAAGAATATCGAAATGATCCATGCGAGAGATATTACGAAAATTACCGGTTATATCAAAGGCGGCTGCTCTCCGGTCGGTATGAAGAAATTATTTCCGACTGCTATTGACGAAAGGGCGAAGAATCATCAGAGGATTTGCGTCAGTGGCGGTAAGGTAGGACTGCAGATAGAGCTTTCACCGGTTGATTTGGCAGAATTAGTTGGTGCACAGTTCACCCATTTAACGAGAGAAGAATAAGGAGGCTGCTTATGAATATCAGAAAAGCCGCTGAGACGGATTTTATAGAGATTTTGGATATCTATGCCTATGCCAGAAATTTCATGTCGGAAAACGGAAATCCAACCCAGTGGGCGATTTGGGGTTACCCCGAAAAAGAACTTTTGGAGGGAGATATGAAAAGGGGCAATCTTTACGTCATGGAAGATGGAGGCAGTATCTGTGGCGTATTTGCTTTTATTATAGGTGCTGATCCGACCTACGACAGAATTGACGGCGGTCAGTGGCTAAACGACAGAGCCTACGGAACCATTCACAGAATCGCAGGAAACGGCACGGTGAAAGGGCTGTTGCAGCAGTGTGTGGATTTCGGATTTACCTTGATTGACAATATTCGTATTGATACCCACGAGGACAACAAAATTATGCAGCATTTGATTCAGAAGTGTGGTTTTACTTACTGCGGAATCATTTCTTCGAAAGATGGATCGCCAAGACTTGCATATCAGATGGCAAAGGAAAACCCCGGCACATAGGAAATGCCGGGGCTTTTTTATAAGAAAAGTTCCACCAGATACACTGCTGCACAGGATGCCAGAGCAACCGTGAAGAGATTGCCGGAAAACCACGCTACGATAACGGCAACGGCAAAGGCGACCATCCCTGAAATTAAGCTGCTGGTTGCCGTGATGATAGCTGGAAACGCCATGACAGCCAGTGTCACATACGGCACATAGTATAAGAAAGATCTGATAAAGGTGTTGGTAATCTCTTTTTGGATTAGCGTGAGCGGCAGGGCGCGGATTGCATAAATGGTAGCAGCCGCAACCAAAAGATAGATATATGTATTCTGTTCGAAGTTCATGACTGCACCTCCTCAGTAGTGTTGACCGGCTTGATGATTGCCGCGGCTGCTGCAATCACCAGGGTGAGAATGATAATTCTGGTGCCGGAAGAAATCTCTGATAGAACCGGCAGAAAGGTAAAAGCACAGCTTCCTGCCATGGAAGCCAAAACTACCAATGCGATGGCTTTGTCGTTTTTTGAGGCTGGAATCACCACTGCCAGGAACATACCATAAAGCGCTACGCTGAGTGCGCTTGCAAGACTGACAGGCAGGATATTGCCGACCAGAGCGCCGAGAATGGTTCCAAGTACCCAGCCTGGAGAAGCAACTGTGGCAGCACCTAGAGGATAATATGGATTCAGTTCTCCCTTGATTGATGCAGAAATACCGAAAATTTCGTCTGTTACAAAATAGGACAGCAGCAGCCTTTTGGGCAGGGAAGTGTTCGGATTAATCTTCTGTGACATGCTGCAGGACATGAGAAAATATCGGATATTAATAACCAGCTGCGTGATAATCATGGCAATATAGCCTGACTGACCTGCAATGACTGTTAATACTGCAAATTCACCTGCAGAAGCGTGCATCAGAAAAGACATCAGACCAGCCTGAAAAGCATTGATGCCCATTGATTTTGCCGCAATTCCCAGTGTAAAACCTACCGCAAAGTAACCAAGTGCGATAGGGGTACCATCTTTTAAACCTTTTAAATATTGTTTTTTATTGTTCATACGTTTTTTATCGCCTCATTGTAAAAATTCGTCTTGTTCTATTGTAATCTATCTGATTTACTTAGTAAACCCAATTTTTTCCCAATGTAAGAATTTCGTAATAAAAACATTAATGAATCTTAATTTCCTATTCATTGGCAGTTAAGATTTATGTTGTACTATGGTAGTATCATAAATCAAAAGAGGTAGAGGATATGAACATTCTAATTTTGACAGGACGATTCGGCATGGGGCATGTTAAAGCTGCCGAAGCAATCAAAGAACAGATTTTACAAGAAAACAGAGATGCAAAGGTAACGACGATTGATTTTATCGACTATATGTTTCCTGTACTCAGTAAAACGATTTATCAGGGGTTTAATTTTATGGTAAGCCGTTGCTCGGGACTTTATAATGCGATGAATAAGGCAGCAGGAAAGAATAGTGGGGTGCCGCTGAAGCTGACTTTTACCAGAAAAATTGACAGACTCATAGAGGAACATAATGCGGATGCTATCGTGGTAGCATTTCCTGTATGTTCCCAGTATATTTCCTCTTACAAGAAAATGAGACAGTGCAGTATACCGCTTTATACCTATATCACGGATATTACTGCGCATGAGGAGTGGATTGCACCGAAAACAGACAAGTACTTTGTTGGGGATATATCGACGAAAAATGCGTTGCTTTCTAAAGGGGTCAGCGAAGAGAAGATTGAAATCACAGGCATCCCGGTAAGACAATGTTTTTATCAGGAGTACGAAAAACAGAATACCGGCAAGAAAGAGGTGCTCATCATGGGTGGAGGCCTAGGGCTTATACCGTCTTCGGAGGATTTCCTGGAAAAGCTATCAAAGTGTCGTGATATAAAAGTAACTGTAATCACAGGAAAAAACGAGAAACTGAAGCGGGAACTTGAGAAAAAATTCCCAGCAATTGAAGTCATTGGGTATACACAAGAAGTTAACCACTATATGCAGCGGGCGGATTTGATTATTACGAAGGCAGGCGGTATTACGACCTTTGAAGCAATTGCGACAAAGACACCTCTTTATATTATAAAACCATTTCTTGAACAGGAGTTTGGCAATGCTAAGTATATTGAAGATCATAACATTGGCAGGGTTTTATGGGACACCTATGCCGATGAAGCAGAAGATATTTTACAGCTGCTCAGACATGACAGACTGCTGGAGACAATGAAGAAAAATATGCAGGAAATAGGAAAAGGATTTAGTAAAGGGTTGATTGCATGAAAAAGAAATTATTAATAACGACATTGCTAGGAATGGGAATTGCAGCAGGCTACAGCTATATACCGTCGCAGCTTGGAAAAGTGCAACAGAGGCTTAAGCAGAACGCAGAAGATGCAATTCAGTCCCTGGCAATACGAGAAAAGGTGCTTTATTTGACTTTCGATGATGGTCCGCATTCTGCGTATACAGGAAAATTACTGGATTTACTGGCAGAGTATGAAATAAAAGCGACTTTCTTTGTAGTAGGAAAATTTGCGGAGGATAATTCTGATCTCGTCTTGCGAATGGCACAGGAAGGGCACACTGTGGGAATCCATTCTCTGGAGCATAAAAGTGCAATGATACAGACACCATCTTATACCCGCTGGGATTTTAAGAAGAGCCTGGAAATCATGGAGGATTTGGGCATTGACGTAAAATACTACAGACCGCCTTGGGGACACGTCAACTGGTCTACCTTGCAGCAGATTAAAAGTCACGGTCTGCAAAAGGTTCTTTGGGACGTGATGGTCGGTGACTGGGAGGAAGACTCTGATGAAGAACAAATGCAGTACCGGCTGCTAAAGCACGCATCGCCGGGGAGTACTATCTGTCTCCACGACGGCAGAGGCGATGGAGCAGTACAAAACGATGCACCTCTTCGCATGATTGAGACGTTAAAGAAAACCATTCCCCTTTGGCTGGAAGAAGGGTACAGATTTGAAACCATAGATGAGAAGTATAGACATGAAAATTAGCTTTATAAAATTATGCAAAAACGGCGGCTTATTTCTGATACTATTATTGCTGACTTTTTACAGTATCTTTCGGGAAACACAGCCGTCACAGATTTTGTCAGCTGTATCAGGGGCAGATATAAAGTATCTATTGCTGGCGATCTGTGCTATGGGGATTTTTCTTCTCGGAGAGGGACTGAACATTGGACGTTGTCTGCAGCTTTTTGAAAAGAACAGGTCTGTGCTTTGCGGCATCAAATATGCTGTTTGCGGATTCTTTGGAAGTTCTGTGACGCCGTCTGCTTCCGGTGGACAGCCGCTGCAGCTTTATTTTATGCACAGGGACGGCGTAAATCTGTCCCATGGAACGCTGGCGCTGCTCTTTGAACTGCTCAGCTATCAGATTGTAACCATTGTGTTAGCTGTACTTGGTTTTTTTGCTGTGCAGGATACAATTTCGGCGTCCATGGGGGATATGAAGGTATTGCTGTTTTTTGGAGTTGGCCTCAATGCGGTTGCGATGATAGTACTAATCTGTGCAATTTTTTGTGGACAGGTGGCTGAAAAGATAGTTAGTTTATTTGTAAAGTTTGCAAAGAAATGCAGTGAGGAAAGGGGAGCACGTCTGGAAGAAACCCTGACCAGCGCGCTGCAGGAATATCAAAGGAGTGCGGTTTTCTTAAAGCAGAATAAAAACATTTTTGTTAAGACCCTGGTAACGACAGTTGTACAGATGATAGCTATGTACAGCATTCCTTACTGGATTTATTTAAGCTTAGGCTTGTCAGGATATTCGGCTGTAACTGTGATTTTCTTGCAGGCGGTGCTTTTTGCTTCTGTATCTGCACTGCCGCTGCCGGGCGCTATGGGAGTCAGCGAAGGGGCATTTTCTATCCTGTTTCAAACTCTATTTACAGGAGGGCTGCTGCCGGGTGCTATGTTGCTCTCAAGAAGCATGAGTTTTTATCTGCCACTTGCGGTCAGCGGAATTTGCACGATGATTTTGCTGGTAGGTGTTAAAAAGTGCACCATTAGACCTGAAATTTAGGCTATTGGTGCACTTTTTATCTTCTTGCGAAATTTATTTATTCTTAAATTCCGGTGCTCTCTTTTCCAGGAAAGCAGCCATGCCTTCTGTCTTGTCTTCGGAGCCAAAGGCAGCGGTGAAGGTTTCGATTTCAAATTTGCTTGCGGATTTCATATCCATATCGTAACCGTTGTTGATAGCGGTTTTAGCAGTTGCGATAGCGATAGGAGCCTTAGAAGCGATGGTTTTAGCAACTTTTTCGGCTTCTGCAATTAATTCCTCAGGTGCGGAGATTTTCTCAACCAAACCGATTCTATACGCTTCAGAAGCAGGAATCATTTCAGCGGTCATAATCAGGTATTTTGCCATGCCTTTGCCGACCAGTCTAGCAAGTCTCTGTGTGCCGCCAAAGCCTGGGATAATGCCAAGGCCAACTTCCGGCTGACCGAATTTTGCTTTTTCGGAAGCGATTCTGATGTCACATGCCATGGCGAGTTCACAGCCGCCGCCGAGAGCAAATCCGTTGACTGCAGCGATTACAGGCTTTTCGATGTTTTCAATCAGGTTCATTACTTTGTGACCCATAATCATCATCTGGCGACCTTCCAAGGCAGTGAGCTGGTGCATCTGCGCAATATCAGCGCCTGCAACAAAGGCTTTGCCTTCGCCAGTTAAAATAACTGCCAGAACGTCTTTATCTGTTTCAATTTTGGTGAAAGCGTCATAAAGCTCAGTAAGTACATCCATGTTCAGCGCGTTCATTGCTTTCGGTCTGTTAATGGTAACGTAAGCAATATTTTCTTTTATTTCGTATTTGATGTTCTCGTACATGTTTTTTCTCCTTCTTACATATATAGAAAAATAGTCCTTGTTAATAATATAACACTTTATAAGCTCTTTTTCAACCCTTCAAAAGCGTTCTTCACAGGAGAAAGTGAAATAATTATCAATGTCAGGATTCCTTCAGCGGCAAGATAGGTGAAATTATACCATAAAGACCAAGTAACCGCGTTAAATCCTTCAGGTGCATAGCTGCCGAAGAAGACAATGCCGGAGAGGGCTGCACAGATATAACGCACGAAGAGTCCCAGCACGTAGCCTTTTGCAAGACCGTTTTTCTTATCCTTAAATACGCCGGCAAGTCCCAGAGCGCCGAAAGCGAAGGGATAATCCACAAGAAGCTGCACGGGGTGAATGACGTAAGGGCTGAACAGCAGATTCAAAAGTCCCACGACAAAGCCACAGATGACGCCTCGGCGGGTCCCCAGAAAATAGCCGCAGAGGGCGAGGGGAAGCATGGAAAATACCGTAACCGTTCCGCCAAATGGCATTTCAAAGAGTTTCAGCTGTCCAAGCCCCAGTGCCAGCGCAGCGAGCAGGGCAGAAATCGTCAGTGCCTTTGCATCAGGCTTTTGTGATTTGTTTTCCCGTTCTTCCTTGGACGGAATTAGAATCAAAGCAAAAAATACGACAATCACGGCAATGATGATAACGTGACCAATGGTGGATTCAAAGAATCCCTGCATGTTTTTGAACATAAAAAATACCTCCATCTTGTAAATGATTGGAGGGGAACTGAACCTGGCATATGTGATATAATCAATGCTTCCCTACGGCAGTACTAACTGCATCAGGTGTTGAGGGTCTGGCTGCGCCCGAAGGCTGACAGTCATTCTCAGCAAAAGCTCCCCTAGCGAATACAATAATAAGGATAGTGCGATTTTTCCATTTTGTCAATGGTTAATTTTACAGGTCTTTGGACAGAATAATGAGAAGCATGCCGTCCGTAAAAGAAACTGTAGCAGAATCACAGATAATTTCATTGCTAACACCTAAAGTGGTTTTATTCGTCAGGTGGTGATTCGTTAGTGGATATTTGACACCGCGGAGGGTGACATTTTTTGCATCGTCTCCGTAGCTGATAATACCCAGATAGGTATAGGCGTTTTTTGGAACCGTGTAAGTGCCGGGCGCAACCATAAAGAGGTAATTTTGTCCATCAATAAGGCTAAGACGAATGGTTGTGCCGCAAAATTTTGCAAGCATGCCGATATTGCCCATGGTATGGTCAAAGCGGCCTCCAAGCCCGCCGAGGAGGGTAATATCTTTATAACCTTTGGAAACTGCCAGATCAATGGCAGCTTCGCTATCGGTCATATCCTTTTCCATGGGAAGCTTGATGACATCGCCAGAAGGTACGTTCATGGAATCGTAGTCGCCGATGAGAAAGTCAGGAGAAAGCCCCAGTTTTTGGGCAATAAGCAGACCGCCGTCGGCACAGATAATCTTATTAAACTCAGAAAAATCAACGGTCAGACTATCTGCGTGTTCAAGGTGTGAAGTAATAATTAAGGTTTTTTCCATAGGAATTCTCCGATTTCAATTGTATTTATTCTACAGATATTATATAATATTTTTATCGAGTTTAAAATAAGGAGTTTTTATATGTACAATATTATTGTAAGAGAAACCAGTTCTGAAATTCGTGCTATTGCGCGCAGCTCTCTGAAAGGCTGCTGGCCTCAGGTGGCAATCGGTGTGTTTTTGTACTATGTAATGACAATGACAATTCCGGTTCTTTTAGGCTATCTAATGCCTTTTGCATCCTACAATTACTATAATACGTTTTTTGAACAATCCATTAGTCTTTCTTATGTAGCCAGACTGTATAATCTAGTGCTGACCGGCGCCTTTGAGCTGGGACTTTGCAGTTTTATGATTGGATTTTTCCGCAGAAAGGAAAGCAATCCAGCAGGCATTTTCAATGGATTTGAGAACTTTCCAAAGGCTTTTTGTCTGTTTGTCGTACAGAATATCTTCATTGCCCTGTGGGCGTTGCTTTTGGTAGTTCCAGGAATTATTGCGGCAATTCGTTACAGTCAGGCATTCTATGTTCTTGCTGATCATCCAGACAAGGGTGTTATGGAATGTATCGAGGAGAGCAAACGTATGATGAATGGCAACAAGGGCAAGTTTTTCTGCCTGATGCTGTCCTTTATCGGCTGGGCAATTCTGGCCGCAATTCCGAGCGCATTTATGCCAATAATTCCTGGCATAGTTGGCGAAATTATTGATTTGGTATATTCTATTCCAGTTTTCTTTATGCTGACATATCTTTACGTCACACGAGTGGTATTTTACGATTTAGCCAGTGGTCATCTGGTTGCAAAGTCAGAGCCTTCGCCGGAAGATAGCTATTACTTCTAATAATGATTATAAAGAGCGCTTTCTTAGGAAGGCGCTTTTTCAGTTGGAACAAGTGACAAGGGTTCCTTCATATGATAGAGAATCAGAAATAGATTGGAGGAATTACATTGTCTATCATACGTCACTATTTCCCTGGCAATAATACGCCAGAGGGATTTTTCTCTTACTACGGATACATTCTTGGACAGCGTGAGGCAAGCCGTATCGTTTGCATTAAAGGCGGTCCCGGCACAGGAAAATCTACTTTTTTAAAGAAGGTGGGCAAAAGACTTTCGGAAGCGGGGGAAAGTGTAGATTTTCTGCATTGCTCTGCAGACGATAATTCCCTGGACGGAATCATTCTGCCAGATAGAAAAATCGCTTTTGTGGACGGTACCAGCCCTCATGTTATAGATCCCATTACGCCGGGAGCTGTTGATTACATCATTAACTTCGGAGAATTCTGGAACGACAAGAAAATCGCAGACTGCAAGGAGGACATCATCCGCTATAACGAAGAATGCTCCGGATGGTACAAAATCGCTTATAATTATCTGGCGGCAGCAAAGAAAATTTACGATAGCATGGCAACCATCTACGATGACGGAATTGAGGTTTCTGAGATTTACAAGTTGGCTGCAGATATCATCGGTCAGGAATATCAGAAATATGATATTTCTTTTAAGTCTGGTGCAGTAAAAAAATTCTTTGCAACGGGTCTCACATGGGAGGGCAGTATTTCCTATCTGAAAACCCTGCTGCAGCAGTCCAAGAAAATCTACCTGATTAACGTACCGGAGGGCTACAGCAATACAAGCTTTATGAACGTGTTGCAGGATGGTGCTGTGTACCGCGGCTTCGACGTGGAAAGCTTCTACTGTCCGATGGATCCTGCCTATAAACTGGAACATCTGCTGGTGCCTGAGCTGGGTCTTGCATTCATCACCACAAACAAGTGGCACGATCTGGAGCCTTGGGAAATCACCGGGGAAGAAGGCACATTGAAAGAAATCACTATGGTGGATATCAGCGATTATCAGAGCACTTACTTCGCTGAAAAGAACGCAGGTATCATCGGGAAACTCTCAAAACTGTACGCTTCTTTGATTCAGGAGGCCATGGATGCGCTGGCAAGAGCCAAGGAGACCCACGATCTTGTAGAGAAGATGTATATTAGAAATATGGATTTTGAGAAAATCGATCAGCTGGTGGAAGACACTGTAGCAGAGATTTTGAAGTAGATGAAAAGGCACTTGCCAGGGTCAGAGGGACCAAAGGCAAGTGCCTTCTTGCTATTCTTTTTCCAAGCGGTTATAATAAGAGCATTCAATAGAGAAAAAGGTGGTAGGACATGCATTACAATTGCTTAATCGTAGACGATGAAAAAATGTTGGCGGACAGCACGGCGGAGTACTTCAATCTCTTCGATGTGAAAACAGAAGCGGTGTACAGCGGCGCTGAATGTTTGGCATTTTTAAGTGAACATACAATTGATTTGCTTCTTTTAGATATCAATCTTGGTGAGTGCAGCGGTTTTTCTTTGTGTAAAGAGCTGCGGGAGACGACGGATATTCCGATCCTGTTTATTTCTGCAAGAAGCAGCGACGATGATAAAATTGCGGCACTTTCCATCGGCGGTGATGACTATATACAGAAGCCTTATTCTCTTGGCGTACTTCTGGCGAAGGTGAAAGCGGTGCTGAAGCGTTACGGCAGAGCGCAAAATACTTGCTACGACGACGGTTATCTTCGTGTTGATTTTACTGCCCGTGAGGTTTTTGCAGGCGGCGAGCCTGTAAAGCTTACTGCTATGGAATTTAAGCTTCTGGTCTATTTGATGGAAAGCAGCGGTACAGTGTCTAAACAAGAGATTTTTGAAAATGTTTGGGAAGACAAATTCACAGGAGACGGCACCCTCAATGTACATATCAGAAAGATTAGAGCTGCAATTGAAAGAGATTCTGCAAATCCTAAATATATTTTGACGGTCTGGGGTGAAGGTTACAAATTTGTGGGGGAAATCAATGAAAAATAGAGCATTTGTCATTTCTCTCATCATCTGTTTTGTAGCGGAATTGGGTATTCTTTTCTTTGCGGCAGGCTCCAGCAAAGATTTTTCTAAGGATAGCGTGGCAGTCAATCGTGTACTGCAGTCTGTGGAGGAGGACTGGACGGATTTGGCTCATCATCAGCAGGCTGAAGGGATGGACTATACAGTCATTGATACAGAAGGTAACGTGCTGTTTCGGACAGCCCATGGAGAAAGCGATACGATACATAAAGCCATCGTACACGGTGACACTATACTTGACGTGGAAATCGACGGCGTTGTTTTGGGAAAGGTGATTATCAAAAATACATCTGCAGAAGTTTTTCAGCGCAATCAGCGGCGCTTAATTTGGGCGCTTTCTGCCGTGATTTTTCTGCAACTTCTAATTTGTCTTGTGTATTTTGCTTATCTTACAAAAGTGGTGATAAAACCTTTTGCGAAACTGAGTGACTTTGCAAAGCAAGTGGCGAAGGGTAACCTGGATATACCGCTGGAAATGGACAGAAGAAATATCTTTGGTGCTTTTACAGAAGCCTTTGATATGATGAGAGTGGAGCTGAAAAAGGCAAGAGAAGCGGAGGCTTTGGCAAATCGCAGCAAAAAGGAACTAGTCGCTGAGCTTTCCCACGATATCAAGACACCAGTAGCTAGTATCAAAGCTGCAGCAGAGGTGGGTGCCGCCCTTGCCGCTGATGAAAAAACGAGAGAGAATTATCTAAGAATTGTTGAAAAAGCTGACCAGATTACGGCTTTGACAAATAATCTCTTGACGGCTACGTTAGAAGAACTTGTGCAGCTTTCTGTTACGCCGGCAGATGTAGAAAGCGGAGCGGTTTTTGGTCTTTTGGCTAGCGCTGATTATCTGCACCGCACCGAAGTTCCAAAGATTCCAGAATGCTTGATTTACGCGGATTTACTGCGGCTGCAGCAGGTTTTTGATAATATCTTTGTCAACGCATATAAATACGCAGATACTGAAATCGAAACCTCTGCAGAAGTTGAGCATAAGCATCTACGCATCGTCATAGAAGACTGTGGCGGCGGGGTTGCGGAAGAGGAACTGCAGACGCTAAAGCAGAAGTTTAAGCGGGGCAGTAATGCGGGCGAGCATTCCGGCGCAGGACTGGGCCTTTATATTGCGGATTATATTATGCAGGAAATGGGCGGAAGTCTGAAGTTAGCAAACGGCGCACAAGGCCTTAAGGTCATCGTGGAGATTGCGCTAAGTGCAAGCGAAGATTTAAGGATTATTTAAGGATTTGCTAAAGACTGTTAAGCAGCTGCAGCGGTAGAATAGAAGCTGAAATGGAGGTTTTATGATGAAAAATATACTGCTGGAGACGGAGAATTTGAGCAAGTCCTTTTCTAATGGAGGAACTTTACAGCACGTTCTTAAAAATATCGACCTGAACCTTTACGAAGGAGATTTTACTGTAATTATGGGTGCCAGCGGCGCAGGTAAATCGACGCTTCTATATGCGCTGTCTGGCATGGATACGCCGACCCTTGGAAAAATTACCTTTAGTAATGAGGATATCTCTCATTTGAATCAGGATCAGCTTGCTGTGTTCAGACGAAAACACTGCGGCTTTGTGTTTCAACAGATTCACCTTATTGACGGTATGACGGTGATGGATAATATTCTTTCTGCGGGTCTTCTTGTGAAGCAGAAGAAACAGGAGCTGGTTGAAAGAGCAAAAAGTTTGTGCAAGCTTGTTGACATTTCTGAGGAAATGCTGCATAAATTTCCTTCCCAGCTTTCAGGCGGTGAGGCTCAGCGGGTTGGAATTGTCAGGGCGCTGATTAATACGCCGGAGATCCTTTTTGCAGACGAGCCTACAGGGGCGCTAAATTCAAAGACCGGTCTTGCGGTGCTAGATCTGTTGACATCCTTTCATGAAAAGGGACAGAGCATTGTGATGGTGACTCACGATATGCGTTCAGCCAGAAGAGGAAATCGAATCCTCTATTTAAAGGATGGTATGATTTTGGGCGAGTGCAATCTTGGTCATTATGTCCATGACGATAAGTCTCGTCATGAAAAACTTGCAGCATTTCTGGAAGAGATGGGGTGGTAGCCGTGAAGAGACTTTTTCTGATTGCAGCTGCCAATCTGCGCAGAGCAAAGGGGCAAACTGCTGCTATCGTTGCGCTTGTGCTTCTTGCTTCTGTTATGCTGAATCTGGGACTCATGCTTTCTATGGATTATAAGGAAAACTTTGACAGATATCATGAAGAACTTAATGCCGAGCATGTCATCTTAGCAGTTGGCAGCCGCAGCCCAGAGGTTCGCAAGACGATAGAAGAAGAACTGACTGCAAATGTGCTGACAGAAGATTACAGCTTTAGTGATGCCTATATGATGATAGGCTCTTTTCCCTATGGAGATGGTGAGATTAATTCTAATCTGCTAATCTTAGAGAAGGAAACCGCGCTGTCCCGTTCTATCGGAAAGGTGGAAATTGTGGAAGAAGATTGTAGCAGTGGGATCTATCTACCCATGCTTTATGGTACGGACGGCAGAATTACAGCAGGCGGCACCGTAGACTTCACCATCGGAAATACGGTAGAAAACTATCCTGTCTGCGGATTTATCAACAGTGTTATGGCAGGCTCTCACAATTGTGTGATTACGGCAGTTCTCTTCACCAAAGACCGGTATGACGCTTTGAAGGATAAAGGAATCGCTGCAGAAACTATGATGGTGTCTGTTCGGATTAAGGATAAAGAGCAGAGTCAGGAATTTGAGGCAGTTTTGAAAAATGCAGTATCTTCTGCATACCCGGACCTTTATATTGTGAGCAATTCCTATGAGCTTGTTACATCTTCGCGCTATATTTCCCAGATGATTTGTACCAGTATTGTCAGTGCTATGGCTTGTTTTATTGCACTGATTGCGCTGGTAGTGATCTCCTCTAATGTAATCAATTATATACAGGAAAACATGCATAATCTGGGTGCACTGAAAGCCATGGGATATACCAGCAGACAGCTTGTTGAATCGCTCCTCCTGCAGTTTTCTGGTGTAGCGCTGCCTGTATCTTGTCTTGGTGCAGCTGCTGCCTACGGGATTTTTCCGATGATAAACAACATGATGATATCGCAGACTGGCATACCGTATAAAATGCATTTTCTGTCTATGCCATATGTAATTACGATTTGCCTGTTGACTCTCATCGTATCCTTTGTCGTATGGCTCTCTGCGCGGCGCATAAAAAAGCTGGAGCCGATTACAGCGCTGCGTCAGGGGATACGGACTCACAGTTTTGCAAAGAGCTACATTCCTCTGGAAAGGACTCGTTTTTCACTAACAGCTGCTCTCGGACTGAAGGCAGGGCTGTCACAGCGAAAGCAAAATATTGTGACTGCAATTACGGTGTTAGTATTGTCTTTGTTTATCGTATTCTCAGGACTCATGCGAGAAAATATGATTGTCAATATGGAGCCATTTATTAATCTAATCGTAGGAGAAACAGCGGATTCCTGTATCAGCATCGACCATAGCGCAGAAGATGCTTTTTTACAGCGTCTTGCAGAAGATGAGAAGGTGGAGAAGGTGTATCTTTATCACAGCGAGGAGGTTCGCCATAAAGACGGGGTCGCTCTTATGATGACCTGCTGTGACGATTTTAACGATGTAAATAATCAGAATGTGGTGTTTGACGGAAGATTTCCAAAGTATGATAATGAGGTGGCGCTTGCTGGCAAGTATGCTGGGGAAAAAGATTTGGAAATAGGTGATGAGATTACGCTGAGTGCCGGTGGTAAAGAGGCGGTATATCTCATCTGCGGGCTGACGCAGATTTCCAATAATTTGGGCAAGGACTGTCTTTTGACGAGATCTGGCTATGAAAGAATGGCTGATTTACAGAATCTTAGCTTTTATATTGATGTGGCAGAAGGCGTGGATATCGATGAGTTTCACGAAGAAATCAGTGAAGCCTTCGGCACGCAGGTTAATACCACCATTAATGTGGCTTCAGCTGTTATAGGCGGTTCGAAGGTCTATGTTTCGTTGATGAAGATAATTGTCATTGCAATTCTAGCATTGAGCTTTCTGATTACGGTATTCGTATTGTACCTGCTAGTTCGGATTATGCTCAATAGAAAAAAGAAAGATTATGGTATTATGAAAGCCTTAGGATTTACAACATGGCAACTGATCTTGCAGACGGCGCTCAGCTTTATGCCTGTTGTGATTTTATCTGCAGCAGTAGGGCTTATCATCAGTGCTTTAATTATCAATCCGCTGACAGCTTTGTTCTTACAGGGAATTGGGATAGTAAAATGCACCTTTACAGTGCCAATAGGATTTATTACAGTCTGCGGCGCACTTCTGGTTCTGTTTGTTTTCGCAGTAACCTGTATTCTGTCCCTAAGAATTAGACGGATATCGCCAAAAGACCTTTTATCCGGTGAATAAAAGGTCTCAGGCTTCTTTGATTTTTTCGATGAGTTTTTCCATGTCCGCAGGGAGCGGCGCTTTGATTTCAAGGGGCTCTCCTGTCACTGGGTGAGAAAATCTCAGCATATAGGCGTGCAGTGCCTGTCTATCTAAAAGGGAAGGGTTGTAGCCGCCGTAGAGATGGTCGCCGATGAGAGGGTGACCCAGATGGGACATATGTACGCGAATCTGATGGGTTCTGCCGGTTTGAAGGAGCAGCTCTACCAGCGTAAATCCGGCAGGAAGCTCGGTTACTGTAATTAAATCGCCATTTACGGTAATCAGATCACCCGGTTTAAATGCTGGTTCTGTGACTTTTTCATCTTCCATAATGCTGTCTTTATAGCCCTGGTAGGCGGCAAGTCCGCTGCCCAGGGTTTTTCCTTCGTAGCGGGCTAGGACTTTTACGTGGGTCACGGAAGGGTATCCGCCTTCCTCCATGACTTTTCGCCTTACATCCTCAGGGTCTGGTCTGCCGATAGGAAGGTCGATGGTAAAGCTATCTTCGGCAATAATACCTGCGACCAGTGCGATGTAGCGTTTTTCAGTAGTATTAGCTTTCATCTGCTTTACCACATCGTCCTGGGCATGGGAGTTTTTTGCCACGATTAAAAGACCGGTGGTGTCCATGTCGAGCCGGTTTACGAAGCGGATTTTAAAGGACTGATTGGTATCCTCCATGTATTTCATCAGACCGTTGGCGATGGTGTGATAAGGATGTCCCTTGGTGGGGTGGACGATAATGCCCGGCTGCTTGTTGATGACGAGCAGGTCATCGTCTTCATAGACAGGATAAATGGGAATATCTTCAGCAGGAAAGTCGCTTTTTTCCTCCGGCAGTTTAATAGATAGTACATCGCCCTCTTTAGGAGAAATCCAGCCTGCCACTTCTTTTCCGTTGAGAAAGACAAGATGCTGGAATTTTAGCTTGCTCAAAAGGCGGGAGGAGAAGCTGAATTTGCTTCTGAGAAGGGCTTTGATGGTCATGCCTTCGTCTTCTTTTGTGATGGTATATTGAAACTTGCTCATAGGAATTTACTCTTTACTTTCGTCCAGAAATCGTAGTTTTCAAAGCGCATCAGGTTGACGTGAATGTCAGAGAAGCTGACTTCGATTTCTTTGATATTTTCGTATTCGGCAGTGGTGCCGTCATAAACTACGCACAGCTTATTCTTTTCCTCATTCATGTCTGGCACAACGCCCAGGGATAAATCCGAAGGCAGCAGAATGCTTGAAGTAAAAGAACGATAGGCGGTGGTATTCATCGGCGCAATTGGTGTAACTTGAAGCAGTTTCAGCCTCGGATCTACAATGCTGCCGCCCAGAGAATAGTTATAGGCGGTGCTTCCGGCAGGTGTAGCAATCAGCAGTCCGTCTCCCGAAAAACGCTCAATAAAGCTGCCGCCGATGGAAATATTTAAGTGAATGGAGTAGGTGGAATTGCCCTTTAGGAGCACCTCGTTGAGTCCCACATGCTCAGCAGTTCCGATATCTGTAGTGATGCGCACTTTAACAGTAGAAAGCTGCTGAATGGAATAGCGTCCTTGTGTATAGTAGAAGATAAAATCATCCAGCATAGAGGGCATGATTTCCTGGAAAAAACCTAGATGACCGGTATTGATGCCGATGATCGGCATAGTAGGGAAGTCAAACTTATGTATGGCTTCTAGGAAGGTGCCGTCTCCGCCGATGCAGACCAGAAGGTCCGCTTTTTCGGTGTATTTTGGCAGTAAAACAAAGCCGGAATTATCCAGCTTTTGTTTTAACTGCTTTTTCGTTCTCTTTGATGTTTCGCTGTCGTTGGCGTAAATATAAATTTTTTTATTCATATCAAGTATTCTATAACATCTGAAATGGCTTTTCAAGAGGTTTTACAGGAGAGCTGCAAGTTCTTCTACCAGCTGTTTAAAGGTTTCCATGGCGAGAATTACAGGCTCCTTACTGCTCATATCAACACCAGCAATTTTGAGAAGTTCTACGGGATAATTGCTGTCGCCGGTCTTTAAGAACTCAATGTAGGCGTCTCTTGCAGTTTCGCCTTCCTTTAGGATTTTGCCTGCAATGGCGGTCGCTGCGGAATATCCGGTTGCATACTGATATACGTAAAAACTTCTATAAAAATGAGGGATTCTTGCCCATTCATATTTGATATATTCGTCTTCTGAAAGGCTGGCACCAAAGTAATCCTTGTTCAGCTTTTCGTAGTTTTCGCATAACCAGTCAGCAGTTAGAGAGCCGCCTTCTTCTACATATTTGTGTGTCATATGTTCAAATTCTGCAAACATAGTCTGACGGAACAGGGTAGTTCTAAATTCTTCGATATACAGATTCAGAAGATATTTGCGCATGGTCGGATCTGTTTCTTTATTTAAAAGATGCTGCATCAGCAGGGATTCATTGACTGTGGAGGCAACTTCTGCCGTAAAGATAGAGTGACTGCCATAGGTAAAAGGCTGAGTTTCTCTTGTGTAGCTTGCGTGCATGGAGTGACCCATTTCGTGCACCAGCGTAAATACATCTTTTAAGGTATCTGAATAGTTCAAAAGGATATAAGGAAAACTGTCATAAGATCCGAAACTGTAAGCGCCGCTGGTTTTTCCTTCATTTTCGTAAACATCAATCCAGCCGGCATCAATACCTGAAAGAACGCGATTCATATAAGCATTTCCCAGAGGCGCCAAGCCTTCCTCCATGATTTTTATGGCCTCTTCGAAAGAAACTTTCCGCTTTGGAATTTCAACGAGAGGTACATAAATATCGTACATTTTTAGTTCATCAACTGCGAGTACCTTTTTTCTTAGGTCGATATAGCGATGCAGTACGGGTAAATACTCATGTACGACAGTAATAAGATTATCGTAAACTGATTCCGGGATATTGCCGCCGGAAAGAGCAGCGGCTCTGGCAGAGTCATAATGACGAATGTTTGCACCGATGACATCGGTTTTTACATTGTAGTTGTAAGCGGAAGCAATGGTATTTACAAGACCTTTATAAGCTTCATAAACGTGGGTAAACGCAGATTTTCTCACATTTCTATCGTGACTTTCCATAAAGCTGATAAAGTTGCCGTGGGTGAGGGAAACTTCCTCTCCGTCCTCATCTTTGATAGTACCAAAACTGATATCTGCATTGTTAAGCATGGTGAAGATTGTATCCGGCGCATCAGTCACTTCAGAAAGTTGTGCTAAGATATTCTCTTCTTCTTTAGAAAGTACATGCTTCTTTTCACGGATCAGATCTTCAATAACAAAGGTGTACTGTGAAAGAGCAGGCAGTTCTTTGATAAAACTGCGCAGAGTATCTTCGGAAGCAGATAAAAGTTCCGGTGTCATAAAACTCATGGCAGCGGAAACCTTTGCGATAACACCGCTGACTTTGTCGTACATGGCCTGCTGAGCGGACACACGGTTATCTTCATCCAATTTCATTCTGGCATAGACATAAGCGCGCTCCAGTTTCTGCCAGATAGCGTCTTTTGTTGTAAACGCATCAAGGAGCATGTCGGGACTTTCGGTTAAATGTCCCTGAAACTTTGAAAAATCAGCTGTTTGCTGTAATACTTCTTCGATATCCTTTTCCCATGCGGCAGCATTTGCGTACATCGCCTGTATGTTCCATTGATACTTTGGATCAATTTCATTTCTGTTTTTTAATTTTTTGTTTCCCATTTCTACCTCCAGTGTAGTATAATAAAAGACTGATAGGAGTAGTATAACACAAAACTGAAAGGAATAGTATAGATGGATAACAGACCAATCGGTTTTTTTGATTCGGGACTGGGTGGACTTACCAGTATTCCCCATATAATGCGCGAGCTGCCGAAAGAGAGGATTATCTTCTTTGGTGATACGGCAAGAACGCCTTATGGCTCCAAGTCGCCGGACACCATCAGGCAGTTTACTATGCAAATCGGAGATTTTTTGATTAAGCAGGGCGTCAAGATGATTGTGATTGCTTGTAATACGGTGAGTGCGACCTGTGTTGAGGATTTGCGAAAGGCTTATCCTGATATTCCGGTCATCGGCGTCATTTCACCGACAGCAAAGGTAATTGCAAACAAGTGCAATATGAACGATCACATTGGAATCATCGCAACAAAAGTGACGGTTAAGTCCAATGCCTATGAGCAGAAGATCAATGAGAAGCACCCGGGACTTAAGCTTTATTCCAAGGCTTGTCCTGCCTTTGTGCCGCTAATTGAGGAGGGAATTATCGACAATGAGATTATGGACCTTACCGTCAAGTATTATTTAGATGATTTTATCAGGGAGAATCAGATTAACCGTCTGGTTCTGGGGTGTACACACTATCCGCTGATTAGTGACAATCTGAAGCGGATTTATCCGGAACTTCGCATAATCAGTTCTTCCAAAGAAGTGGCAACAGCCGTGCATATTGAGCTGGAAAAAAGAGAAATGTTTGCTGCAGAAAGGGAAGGCGAGAATGTATTTTATGCCAGCGACCTTTCGGAAAACTTTGTCAACATGATCCAGAACATTCTGGGCAGGCAAAAAGAAGAACTGAACATTCGATTTAAGAATTTGGATATTTAAAGAAAAGTAGGTAGGATACGATGGATAAAGAGGAATTATTTGCACTTTTAGATATTGAGGCTGGCGCAGAATTTGAATACTTTGAGAATTTTGCTGATTTTGTAGAACACGAGGGTCTCATCGATAGCGACGCAGTCTATGAACTGATCACTGATGTGGATATGAAGACCTTTGCGGAACTCTGTGAAAGCTATTTTTACGAAACTTTGGAGAATGTGCCGGGAGATCAGATTGACCTGTATAACTTGCTTGAAAACGTCAAGCGTGTGCTGGTGGGTCTTTCTGAGGCTGTTCGCAAGGGTGAGGACAATGCAGAACTGAATCTGGCGGACGAGTTTAATCGGTTCAGACTTTGGTATTCCTCCGAAAGTGAAGTGGAGGTAAGGAAAGTGCCGTCGGGTGAAACATCCTTTGTTCCAGTTCGGGATGCTCTTGCCGACGCCAGACTGGAAAAACTCAACGGAGAAGAGTATCTCTATGATTTTTCAAACGCGCTCAGCTATGAAATAGAGGAATTTATGATGACTTACGCTGATCTTGCTGAGGAGAATTAGTACCTATCGCAGCTTTTTACCGAAAAGGTACGAAAGTACTGCATTTGTTTCATTCAAAATATAGAAATTGAAGAAATAATTTCTATATTTTGGATGTTTATATGTAAATGAAAGCGTAAAAGTCTAAAAAACATGACTGAATTTCACTTTTATCGCCAGAAATCTTTTCGTTAGTAAAAAATAACCCCGAATTTTTAGTACCTTTTCTGGAAAAATCGGTGAAAAGTACTAATGCTGAGGGTTAGTATCTTTCAGTAACCAATAGAAAGCTTCCCGCATATGATGAAATAAAACATAAGGGAGGTTTTTTATGGGAGACTTCAGAAATGACTGCTGCGAACCGTGTGAACCGTGCTGTGAGCCGGCGCCGGAATGCTGCTGCGTGAGACCGCAGAACAATTGCTGCTGCAATAACGACAGCGGAAGTGGTCTGGGTATACTTATTTTACTGGTTGTGTTGTATTTTCTGTTTTGTGGAAATGACAACAACCGAGGCGGAGGCCTCTTTGGAGGACTGTTCTAAACAAAATCAAAATCCCCCATACTTTGGTAGATGGGGGATTTTTTGTGTGGCTATAAGGAAGCGAATCTGTTCAAGCATGCGAAATCCTAAGAATTCTCTTAGAAACGACAAATTTGACCGCACAGCAGCCAAAAACAGCCTTTGCGGTCATTTGTAAAAAATGTGTGAAGCCTAAAATGACCGCAAACCCGTCATTTAGACTAATTACGGTCATAAAAGGATGATAAACAGATTTGCACAAAGAAAATTCATCTGGTTGAGAGAAATTCAGGGTAGTCTTATCTGCAGATTTGGAAAATATTGTAATATTTTTGAATAATAAACATGTCGTTGCGTCATATAGAGCCGACAAATGATAAGTTTTGACCGTATTGATTCAAAACTAACCGGTTACGGCCAGAAATGCTGTAACCGGATTCTCTAATCTGACCGCATGATACCAATTTACGGTCTGTGCGGTCAAATAACCAGTTTCTGAAATAGAAGTTTCTTTTCATGTTCCGCCATATGTAGCATTAGAACAAACTCTTGAAAATTCAACGATTCGATGATAAAATATTATGTTAGATTATAGAAAGAATGCAAGGAGAATTTATGGACAAGAGGAACTATAAAATCGGCTTAACCAGCGCTATCGGCTGCGCCATTGTTTGGGGACTTCTTCCCATTTACTGGAACAGTCTGAAACCTATTCCATCAGGGGTGATTATTTTTTACAGAATTGTACTGATGGCGGTGGTATGCTTTATTGCATGTGCATTTCAGTATAGGCCAAAGAATGTGTTTAAACCCATGTTTGAGAGTAAAAAAAGTCTGTTGACTTATATCATAGCGGGCATTATCATTACGATTAACTGGAGCATCTATATCTGGGCAGTTAATGCAGGGCAGGTCATTCAGACCAGCATGGGATATTTTTTGGAACCGCTGGTGGTTTGCCTTTTTGGTGTGGTGATTTATAAAGAGAAGATTAACAATTGGAAGAAAATATCGGTATGTTTTGCTGTCTGCGGGCTTTTGGTCATGATTATTGGATATAAGCAGGTGCCTCTGATTGCAGTAGGTCTGGGCCTTTCCTTTGCGATTTATGCAGCAATTAAAAAGAGCGTCAGCGCTGCTCCGCTGCAGTCGCTCCTTTATGAGACGATTTTTCTGGCACCGGTTGCGCTGGGCTTTGTCTGCTACTATGAGAATGCAGGAGTCGGCGCGCTGACAGCAGGAAGCGGCAAGTTTATCCTGCTGATGTTTGCAGGAATTGCAACGGCAGTTCCTCTGGCACTGTTTTCCTTTGCGGCAAGTAAGCTGCCGCTGATTACAGTGGGGCTGACCGAGTACATATCTCCATCCATTTCATTGATTTTAGGAATTTTCCTCTTCAAAGAGCCATTTGATACAATTCAGTTTAGTGCGTTTGCTATCATCTGGATTGGACTGATTTTCTTTACCTATGGTGAAATCAGCGATAACAAAAATAAAGCGGAGGAATAGATTATGGAAGATAAAAAGCTAAATCTTTTTAATGTGGCTGCTCTTTATGTAGGAACCATCATGGGCGCAGGCTTTGCGTCAGGGCGAGAAGGCTGGCAGTTTTTCGGTGTGTTTGGTGCAAAGGGATACATCGGAATAACCATTGCAGGAATTCTGTTTATGGGGATTGGTATGATGGTGGCATACATCGCTCGTTCGCTGGATACTGCGGATATGGGGCGTATTATCGTGTTTTCAGATAATCCGAAGCTGACAGGCGCTGTAGGTTATTTCATGGCGGCAATTTTATATACTATCATCGTGTCCATGTCGGCAGCCGGCGGTTCTTTCCTTGCACAGCAGTTTGGCATTCATCAGGCAGTGGGTGGTATCATTATCGTCATCATGGTAATATTTACCGTACTGGGCAGTTTTGAAAGAGTATCTAAAATCTTCAAATACACTGCGCCGGTGCTCTTTGCCATTGATATCGTGCTGTGCATTACAGTGATTTTATCAGATATAGAGCAGAGCGGCGCGACGGGTGGATTTCCGGTCAGTGCTATGGCGCCTAACTGGTTTTTGGCGGCATTTCTGTTTATTTCATATAATATGCTAGGCATGATTCCAATTGTGGCGTCTTCTTCTGTTAACGCCAAAGATAAGAAGAGCGGCGTTCTTGGAGCTGGTGCTGGCGGTTTCATGCTGGCGCTTTTGACTGTGCTTCTGATTACGGCACTTCGCAAGGATATGGCGTTCACGCAGAATATGGATTTGCCAATGCTGGCATACTCTGCCAGACTGCATCCGGCAGCTAACATTGCATTCGGTGCAGTGTTGTTTCTTGCAATTTATTCTGCAGCAACCAGCACATATTATGGCTTTTCAACTAAGATTAAGGAGACGCCTATAAAAAAATATATTCTCATTGGCGGTGCGTTTATTGGCTTTGGCTGCGGTCTCAGCGGATTTAAAACCATCGTTGCGTACCTTTATCCAATAGAAGGCTATATTGGATTTTTAATTATCCTGATGATCTGCATAAATTTCATCAAGGTTTACATAGAAAATCACAGAAAGAAGGGAATTTCAAGTGATGGAGATATTGAAAAAGAAGAGTGACCAGATTGTGGAATTTCCCGGTCATGACAGATTTAATTATCCGGAAAATATTGTACGTGTGACATCTGGTCATGGCGGTGAAAGCCTTCTGATTTTTGGGCCTCAAAAAACAGTTCTATATGACTGTGGTATGGCATACTGCCACGAGGGGCTTATCACGAATATTGAGGAGGCGCTTTTAGCACGAGGCAGAGAAACTGTGGATTATGTACTGGTGTCTCATTCTCATTATGACCATATCGGTGCGCTCCCTTATATTATAAAAAGGTGGATGGAGGTAACGGTTTGCGGCGCAGCAAAGGCAAAGTCGGTATTTGAAAGCGATGGTGCAAAAAAGACGATGCTTCGCCTTGGAAATGCTGCCAGAGATGTCTTTGCGCCGGGTACAGAATCGGTGCTGGTTGAGCCTTTGCGCATTGATAGGATTCTTTGCGAAGGAGATAAAATCGACCTCGGAGACGACGAATATTTCTACGTACTGGAAACAAAGGGACATACAGACTGTTCCTTGACCTATGTGCTGGAACCCCAAGGCTTGATGTTCGCTTCTGAAAGCACAGGCGTTTTCATCAATCCGGACAACATGCATACGGCTATTTTAAAAAGCTATGAGGATACCATAGAAGCAGCGAAGAAGTGTGAAAAATACGCACCGAAACAAGTGATTTCACCTCACTATGGTATCACGCCGGACTTCTTTGCAAAGGATTATTTTTCCATGTATATTGCTTCTGCAGAGAGCGAGAGAGATTTTATCCTTTATTGGGCAGATCGGGGTTTTTCAAAAGAACAGATTATGGATAAATTTGAAGCACAATTTTGGAGTGAAGATAGAGGAAAAGAACAGCCGAAGTCGGCATTTTTTGAAAACGCCAAATATACAATCAAACATATATTAACAGTGTTCAGAGGAATCTGAAAGGAAGGAGAGCGAGATGAATTACATCGAACTAAAAGAAAGAATCTTCAAGGCAATAGAAGCGTATTATGCAGAACTTGTACATTTAAACGATGATATTGCTGATCATCCAGAGGTTTCCGGAGAGGAATATGAGACTTCCTGCAAAATTGTAGAACTTTTGCGGTCTCATGGCTATGAAACGGAGTATCCATTTTCTGGGCTGCCTACAGCGTTTAAGGGGATTTACGGTGCCAACAATCATAAGTATAAGATTGCTATTTTGACAGAATATGACGCACTGCCAGAAATTGGTCATGCATGCGGGCACTGTTTAAGTGGCTCAATCAGCGTTTTAGCTGCACTTGCAGCTAAAGATTTACAGGATGAGCTGAATGCAGATATTCATGTGATTGGAACACCAATTGAAGAGACTGACGGTGCGAAATGCGCCATGGCAGAGCGAGGTGCTTTTAACGGTTATGATATGGCAATCATGGTACATCTATATAATGGGAATCTGCTGGCTCCGAAACTGCAGTGTCTTGCCTCTTATCTGTATGAATTCCACGGCACAGCGGCACATGCTTCGGCGGCTCCCTGGGAGGGCAGAAATGCGTTCAATGCGGCACAGCTGATGTTTCATGCTGTAGATATGTTGAGACAGCATGTAAAGCCGGATGCACAGTTTCATGGAATCATTAGAAATGGAGGAGAAGCCCCGAATATTGTACCGGAAAAGGTATCTGCTGAGTTTTATATTCGGGCGCTGGATAAAAAGTATCTTCAGAAATTAATTGACCAGGTGGATTTATGTGCGGAAGGTGCAGCAATAGCCACACAGACAGCTTGGTGCAAAACTCCAACGGCTGCTACTTATGACAATATGAAAGCAAATTCAACAGGTATCGCAGCATTGGCAGAAATCTATCAGGAGCTTGGACTTGAACTGAATGGAGACAGTGAAAAAATATTTGGTTCTTCTGATGCAGGTAATGTCAGCTATGTTTGTCCGGGATTCCATCCTTGTCTGCAGGTAACTGAACCTAATGTGCCAATTCACACAAGAGGGTTTGCTGAAGCTATGAAGACAGACAGGGCTCATCAGGCACTCCGTGATGGAGCAAAAATTATTGCACTGCAGATTGCAAAGATATTCAGTGATGAAGAAAAAATAAAGGCTATGAAGGAAGATTTCGATAGAAACTAAGATGATGAAACAGAAAGTAACAATCCTGCTTCTAATGCTTTTTTTAACAGGCTCTCTATGGGCTTTGACAGGCTGTGAGTCTAAGAATCAGGGCATTTGTACTCTTGACGTGATGATTAAAAATGAGGAAGAAACTTACACTAAGGCGCAGATTGTCATACCGGAAAACTGGGAGGAGGAGAAACTGCCGCTGGTATTTTTGAGCCACGGTTTTCATGGCAATATGAACAGCGCCGGTGGAAAGTATCTGGCGCAGCACCTTGCTGAAAATGGTATTGCGACGATTCGTATGGACTTTGGTCACTATGAAAAAGCGGATACTGAGACAGAGCAGACGAATCAGTATACGGTGGACACTATGGTCGCAGATCAGGTGCTCTGCACCGATTATATGGTAGCGCATTATAACGTCGACCCGGACAGAATTGGTATCTTTGGAAGAAGTCTGGGTGGCAGAGCAGCGATGTACTGTGGAAATGAACATGCAGGCGGATATGCTTACAAGGCAATGGTGCTGGTTGCGCCGGCAGGAAACGGAGACTCCTTTCAGCGTTATATGGGCGGCGCAAAGAACTGGGAGAAGTTCAAAAGAGAAGCGAGGGAGAAAGGCAGCGTGACTCATCAGAAAGTGATACTGACACCGGAGTTTTTTCGCTCTATTGAAGATTACGTGCCGTCGGAAACCGGATATAAATTTCAAGCGCCGGTTTTAGTTATCTATAATACAGAGGATTATGTGGTGCTGCCAGAGGTATCGTTGGAATGTGCCAGGTCATATGAAGATGTGAAAACCATTGAAATCACATCGGTAAAAAGTCCTCATGGTTATGAAATGGGCTTTGAGAAATCAGAAATTAAGGATATGCTCTTTGATGAGATTACGAAGTTTTATCTGGAAAATCTGTGATTTTAGAAAAAGAAAAAACCCAGAAAGCTCCGTCAGGATATAATTGACGCCCTATCTATTGATAGGTGGGTATCCTGCCGGGGCTTTTGTCTTCCACTCTATGGAGGCTTGACATTGGCTCCCTGGACCCGGATTCCCGTTGCGAAAGTGTAGGTTCAATTATGAATCCTTAACGCGAGTTCTAGGCTACTATTATTATACCGCATTTTCCTTTCGATAGCACTATAAAATTTTGCCAGGCGGTGTTCTTTTTTCTGAACTTATCATTGTGAAGTTATTATAATTAGATTGACATTCAGAATTAAATGCGATATGATTAAAATAATTAAATGATTTGCAAATTTTATGAATATAAAGAAAGGAGCGAAAAATAAAAAACAATTAAAAGAGTAATGCCATTATTATTGTTAATTTTGGTACTTGGCACAAGTAACAGTATTTATGCAGAAACCAAAGAAGTTACTTCGGATGGTGTCACTTCGGAAATAATTGTTGAAGGACTTAGTGTATTGAGTGGGGAGGCCGATGATGAGTATTTTTATATTCTTAGTGATGATAATTGTAATTTCTTTAACAGTACTTCGTTACTATTTAACAAAAAATAGCGAAGAACAAAGGGAAGAAGAGGAGCCATCTCTTAAAGAACTGATGCTAATGGGCGTTTCTGCACCATCTGAACAGAAAGTGGCAGCAACAACCAAGAACTCTAAAAAGTCATTTTGGGAAAAGGTTTACTCAGGAGAAGGTCCTCAGCCTAAATATATGCGTCATATAGCCAAGCAGGAAAGACTTAGATGTATAGAGGCAGCAAAATTAGCAGAAAGTAAGGAAAAGAAAGAAAAAAATATATAGGTATTCATCTGCAGTGGATTAAAAGGGAATATTAGTTTTTAAACTCATAGAAATATTTTCTTATACTATGGAAAAGTAGAGAGGAAACTCGCTACTTTTCTTTTTTGTTTCTTTTTTTGAACCTGTAAAGTTATTGACTATTGAGTAAAAGTTGCTATAATTATAAAGTCTATAGATAATGAAAGAAGGAAGTTTTATGTCACAGAAAAATCCACAGCAAATTTTAGAAGCGACGATTGATTCTGCCGTAAAGAAGACTGGCTATTCAGTGAAACAGCTGATACTTTTAGGTCTTATGGCAGGTTTTTTTATTGCAATCGCAGGAGCTGGCGCTAATATGGGTGCATACCGGTTTTTGTCAGAACCTCTGACAAACGGAATCGGAAAAATGGTCTCTGGTGTAATTTTCCCGGCGGGACTGATGATGGTAGTCTTTGCAGGGGCGGAGCTTTTTACTGGTAATAACCTTATGCTGGCAGCTGTTTTGGACAGAAAGATTTCTGCAGGCGCCATGTTGAAAAACTGGGTGATTGTTTACCTTGCTAATCTGATTGGCTCTATGGTGGTGGCATGGATGGTTGCTTATTCAGGACTTCTCGGAACAGGTGACGGCATGCTTACAGATGTGACCATTTCTATCGCATCTTCAAAAATGGCACTGCCTTTTGGACAGGCCTTTGTGAGAGGAATTTTATGTAATTTTCTGGTATGTATTGCGGTCTGGATGGGAAACGGCGCTGATTCCACTGTAGGTAAAATCTTTTCACTGTTCTTTCCAATCTGGCTTTTCGTTACAGCAGGGTTTGAACACAGCGTCGCCAATATGTTCTTCATCCCGGCAGGGATTTTTGCAGGAGGCGCACAGGTAGGTATTACGTGGAGCGGGTTCTTTGTAAATAACCTGATTCCAGTGACACTTGGAAATATTTTAGGGGGCAGCGTCTTTGTCTCAGGTATTTATTATCTAGCGCTGAAGAAAAAATAGACTAATACATAATTTGGAAACTCCGTTAGAATTTGCGGAGTTTTTTCTTTCACAAAACCCTTGCTTGTAAAAAAGCACATTCTGCATTATACTAAAAAGGAATACAGAAACGAAAAGGAAAGACATATGGGAAACAGAATTGTCATTATTGACGGAAACAGTTTAATAAACAGGGCGTATTATGCGATGCAGCGCCCGATGATTACAAAAGAAGGAATTTATACCCAAGGAATTTATGGGTTTATCAATATGCTGACGAAAATCCAGGGTGACTATGCTCCGGATTATATGGCCGTGGCATGGGATATGAAAGCGCCGACCTTCAGACATCAGGAGTATAGTGAGTATAAGGCAGGACGAAAGAAAATGCCGCCAGAGCTTGCAATGGAACTTCCTCTGATGAAAGATATTTTGACCGCAATGGGTATTACCAATCTGGAAACCCCCGGCTTTGAAGCGGATGATATTATTGGAACTATTGCTAGAATCGGGGAAGAGGAAGGTTTGGCTCCGCTGATTATCACAGGCGATAAGGATGCGCTGCAGCTTGCAACTGATGTAACGCAGGTTTTAATTACCAAAAAAGGGATTTCCGAATTTGAACTTTATGACAGAGAGAAGATGATCGAACGTTATCAGCTGACACCAGAGCAGTTTATCGACCTGAAAGGTCTGATGGGTGATCAGTCTGACAATATACCGGGCATTCCGGGTGTTGGAGAGAAGACCGGCATTAAGCTTCTGACACAGTTTGGCAGTATAGCAAACTTACTTGCAAATACGGAGGAAATTGCAAATGTAAAGCTTAGGGCAAAAGTGGAAGAGCATGCACAGCTTGCCGCTATGAGCAGAAGACTTGCGACTATTAACAAATACGTGCCAATTGAGATTGATTTGGAATCCATGAAAACAAAAGAGCCGGATTATACTGCCCTGATTAACCTCTATGTAAAACTGGAATTCAATAGTTTTTTGAAAAAACTGCATATCAAGGAGACTGCTGATATCACCTCCGATTTTACCGAAGATGAGGCAGATTATACTAGAATTACCGTACAGTCGCTAGCGGATATGCAGCTGCTTGATGAAGTGACAGCTGGAAGCGAAGCAATTCTAAAAATCTTTAGCGACAACAATCACGTGGAAAAACCAATCATTTATGGCGCAGGGTTTATATGCGACAAGAAATATTATTACGTAAACTTATCGGATGACCGATTCTTAACAGCCTTTTTACAGTTTCTGCAGAAAAAAAAGCTGCGTTTTGTAGGACATGATTTAATCCGGGATTATTATGTTTTGATGTGGAATGGTTTTTACGATGTAGTGACCGCTTTCGACACAGCTGTTGCCCAATATGTCATCGATCCGACTAAGTCCAACTATGATTTAAAAACTTTAGTCTTTGAGATTCTTCATTATGAAATGGAAGACGAGAAGTCCTTTATGGAGCAGGGCGGACAGATTGATCTTCTTGGAAACAGCGACGAAAGCTATGCAGATTATGGCTTTAAGTGGTGTCTTTCTGTTAAACAACTGAGAAAGAGTCAGCAAAGTCAGCTTGAAAAGGAAAGTCTGATACAGGTTTATGAAAAAGTAGAACTGCCGCTTGTGGAAGTTCTTGCCGCTATGGAAGCGGAGGGTTTTACTGTAAGCAAAGAAACTTTGGAAACCTTTGGAAAGCAGTTGACCTGTGAGATTGAAAAAATTGAAAATCAGATTTATGCCTTAGCAGGTACCAAATTTAACATTAAATCGCCGGTGCAGCTTGGGGAAATTTTATTTGAAAAGCTTGAATTGCCAGCAGGAAAAAAGAGCAAACGAGGCTACAGCACCAGCGCTGATGTGCTTGAAAAAATTAGAGATTTACATCCCATTGTGGATATGGTGCTGGAATATCGGACTCTTACCAAGCTGAACAGCACCTATGTAGAAGGACTGAAACCATTGATTGGCACAGATGGCAAGATTCGGGCTCATTTTCAGCAGACAGTGACGGCGACAGGGCGTATCAGCTGCACAGAACCAAACCTGCAGAATATTCCAATTAGACAGGAACTGGGCAGAAAGCTTCGCAAGGCTTTTGTGCCTGAAAGTGAGAACTATACTCTAGTCGGTGCAGATTATTCTCAGATTGAACTTCGAATTTTGGCGCATCTTTCGGGTGATGAAAACCTGATTGCTGCATTTAACAACGGAGATGATATTCATCGGAATACAGCCGCCAGAGTATTTGGCTTGACCTACGATGAAGTAACGCCTCTTGACAGAAGCCGTGCCAAGGCAGTAAATTTTGGCGTAATCTACGGTATGAGTGGGTTCGGTCTTTCTGAGGAACTGCGGATTTCCAGAAAAGAGGCAGAAAACTATATCAGGGATTACTTTGATAAGCATCTTGCTGTAAAAGCTTATATGGACGGTCAGATTGAAAGCTGCAAAGAAAAAGGTTATACTGAGACCCTAATGGGGCGCAAACGTTATATTCATGAGATTAATTCTTCGGCTTTTATGGCTCGTCAGCTGGGAGAGCGTCTTGCCATGAACAGCCCGATTCAGGGAAGTGCAGCAGATATCATTAAGCTGGCTATGATTAAGGTCTACGGCGAATTAAAGGAACGCAATATGTCATCCAAACTGATTTTGCAGGTTCATGACGAATTGATTATCAAAACTGCAAAGGACGAAATGGAGCAGGTGAAAGAACTCCTGGTTCGCAACATGGAACATGCTATGGATTTGAAGGTAAAGCTGGAAAGTGATTTGAATCAGGGCGATACCTGGTACGATTTAAAGTAGGGGAACGCAATGAAAGTAATAGGTCTTACAGGTGGAATCGGTGCGGGGAAATCCACAGTGTCTGATTATTTGCTGGACAAGGGATTTACCGTCATTGACGCAGATAAAATTGCTCGCTCTATGACAGAGAAAGGCAGCGAAACTTTGCAGGCGCTTACTGAAGCATTTGGAGAAGATATTCTTTTTACAGACGGTTGCCTTGACCGAAAAAAGCTTGCTGCTATAGTGTTTTCCGACGAGAAAAAAAGGCTTGTTTTGGAAGAATTGACTACTAAAAAGGTGGTACAGATTATAGAGGAGAAGATTACTGGACTGCAGGAAGAAGGCTATGAAGCGCCTGTTTTTATAGATGCACCTCTGCTCTTTGAGTCCGGTGCGGACAAACTGTGTGATGCGGTCTGGCTGGTGGATGCAAGCATAGATATTAGGATACGCAGAGTGATGGCTCGTGATGACGTTACTTCTGAGGAAGTGAAGCGACGCATTCTAAATCAGATGAGCAGCAGCGAAAAAATTGCTCGTTCTACAGATATTATAGATAATTCAAAGGGAAAGGAAGCGCTCTATGAGCAGGTAGAGCGATTGTTAGAGAGATATGCTGAAACAAAATAAAGGGAATAGGAATTACAGAGTATTTGATTTTCTTCACAGACACATTATTATTATCATAATAGCTGTGGTAGTTCTCGCAGGAGGATTGTCCACCATCGCCATCGTGCGCGGCGATGTCAGTCCCTCGGAGGAAGAGCAGGAAACGGTCACTTATGAAACGATGGACAAAATTTATCTTGCTATGGACAGGGTAGAAACTTTAAATCCGCTGGTATCTGGCGACAGTGATGTGTATTATATCAGCCAGCTGTTATTCAGCAGTCTGTTTTATTTAGATGACAAACTGGGTGTAAAGTCTCAGGTGGTGGAAAGCTATAATACCAATGCGCAGGCTGGCAGCGTGTCACTGGAGCTTAGAAAAGACGTAAAATTCAGTGACGGTTCTTCGTTGACTGCCAATGACGTACGAGCAACTATAAACACAATTTTGCGTATTGGTTCTGACGGACCTTATTATGAGTACGTTTCTAAAATTGATTCGGTACAGATTTCTGATACATATGCGATGACTGTCCACTTTGAGGACCCAGCCGATGCAGCGCTGGATAATTTGGTATTTCCAATTATTTCCGCTACGAATTACGATGCAGACAGCGATAGAGTTGTGGGAAGCGGTCCCTATGCGATTAGCAGCTATGACAACACGAAGTGTTTGAATTTAAATCCTAACAAGTACTATTTTGGTGAGAAGCCGGAAAACAAACTGCGTTTTAAAGTGCTGCCGGACAAGTCCAAAACCTCGGGTCTTATGACGATGGAAGCGGTAACTGCTTATGTGAGCAGAGACCAGGACGCTGACGCTGATGCTGAAGATAAGGATTTGAATACGGAGAAGATTAGTTCAAGTGAACTTGAGTATTTGGGTTTCAATTTTAAGAATAAAGTGCTGGCAAAGAAAGAAGTCAGACAGGCTATCGCAAAAGCAATCGATGTGGAAAGTTTGATTCATGACAACTACGGAGGCTGTGGCATTTCTTCGGATTCAATCTATTTTCCGGGCTTTTTAGGTACTGAGAATAAGGGAGATACCTATGCCCAGGATTTAAAGGGCGCTTCGGATTTACTTGCTGCGGCAGGCTACCGTGATGTCAACGAAGATGGGCTTTTGGAAGATGGAGAAGGAAAAAAGGTTTCCATGACCATTTTAGTCAATGCGAATGATGGAAATCGTGAAGATACCGCAGAAAGCATTGCCGTCTCACTAAGGGAAATCGGCATTGATGTAAAGATAAAAAGTCTCGGCTGGCAGAGTTATAAAACAGCAGTCAAAGAAGGAGAGTTTGACCTGTATCTGGGCGGCTATAAATTCGATAAGAAGTTTGATTTGAGGCAACTGTTTAGCAGCGGGAATGCAATCGGCTACAAAAACACCACAGTACAGTCCTATGTCAACCAGATGGAAACCTGCCTAAGCAGAAAGAAGCAGAAAGGGATCTATGAGAAACTGAAACCAGTTCTTGCTGATGAGCTGCCGTACTACTGCCTGTGCTACAAGACTTATGCGTTTATTACAGTACCTAGATTCACCGGAGAGGAACTGCCGACTTTCTTTGACATTTACAGAGGCTGTGAAAGCTGGAGCTGGGAACGAACCATGGTGACTGAGAACGAGGAGAAATAAAAAGATAAAATAAATGCTTTACTTTTTGTGCTGTATGGTATATAATCTTTTTTGCGGTTGTGATTTAACCGCATCCTGCGGCAGTGGCGGAATGGCAGACGCGCACGGTTGAGGGCCGTGTGGGAAACCGTGCTGGTTCGAGTCCAGTTTGCCGCACCATATGAGAACTGCTGATTGTCAGCGATGATAGTCAGCAGTTCTTCTTTCAAGGAAGTATTGACGATGAACAGTCGTTATGCTAAAATATAACCAATGTGCCGGCGTGATGGAATTGGCAGACGTGCGGGATTCAAAATCCCGTGGTGGCAACACCGTATGGGTTCGACCCCCATCGCCGGCACCAATAGAAAATCCGAATTGGAGATATGTAGGAGGAACATATGAGTAACGGTGGTGGCAACGCATTTGCAATGCAGTTAATAATCCTGGTAGTTTTTATCGGTGCGATGTATTTCTTACTGATTAGACCGCAGAAGAAGAAAGAGAAAACCATACAGCAGATGAGAAACACGCTGCAGGTTGGAGATGAAATTATCACAATTGGTGGTATCTGCGGCAAGATTGTAAAGACCAAAGAAGATTCCATCGTAATTCAGGTTGGTGCTGATAAGGTTAAGTTTGAGATGATGAGATGGTCTGTTTCATCAGTTGTAAGCTCCAGTAAGAGTGCAGGTAAGTCTGCAGTTGCAGAAGATGAAGAAGAAAAGAAGGTTAAGCCTAAACGTCTGAGAAAAGCTGCTGATGTAGAAGAGCAAATTCCTGAAGATGAGAAATAAGATGGCTCTATAAGTTCATATGTATGATTAGATTAAGACTCCCTACAGTTAGGGAGTCTTTTAGCATATGTGGGGCAGGACAACTTCGTCAACTCGTTTTTCTAAACTGTAAAAAGTTTTGTCTTTAGAAAACGAATACAGAATTTTGGAAAACAGCTATCCTTTGAAGATTTGATGTTTGCCTCATAAATTAAGAATTACCCCTTGCCCAAGTTCTGAAAACGTAGTACAATAAAGAGTAAAATAAAATGCCGGTATTATGGGCAAATTTTGACTATATAGAAGGTGAGAAGAAGAAAATGAATTCAAAACTAAGAAAAATTTTAGCTAGTTTAATCATCATTGCGCTTCTTATTGGATGGTATATTTCCATCTTTGGGATTGGTTCGATAAATTCCATTAAGGACGCAATGAAGTTTGGGCTGGATATCAACGGCGGCGTCTATGTTGTTCTTGAAGCCGATGCAGAAGATATACAGGGACTTTCAGACAGTGATTTATCGCAGGTGATGGAGCAGACCAGAGCTGTTCTGAATAATCGAGTCAACGCAATGGGTATTTCCGAAGCGACTGTATCCATTGAAGGAAACGACAGACTTAGAGTAGAGATGCCTGGAGTGGAAGACGCACAGCAGGCAATCGATCAGATTGGTAAGACTGCGCAGCTTCGTTTCCTCCTTGCAGACGGCACGGAGGTGCTCAGCGGCGATGAGGTAAAGAATGCTAACATCGACACTGATACAGAGAACGGCGGATATAAAATCGTTTTGGAGTTTACAAACGAAGGCTCTAAGAAGTTTGAGGAAGCGACCAGAAAAACTTCCGCAAACGAAATAACACCAAATCAGGAATTTTCTGATTTAGGAATCGGCGGACAGGCTATTATCATCATGCTGGATGATGAGATTGTAACTTCTCCAAATGCACAGACGGTTATCACCAGTACAACTTGCGAAATTACAAGTAACGGTGGTTATACGCAGGAGGATGCATCCAATACGGCAGCACTGATTCGAGGCGGTGCACTGCCTATTTCCTTAAACGAAGTAACATCTTCTGTACAGACTGCAACTATCGGTGTTAATGCACTGAACAAGAGTATTGTGGCAGGTGCTGTAGGGCTTGGACTGGTATTCCTGTTAATGCTGATCATGTACAATATCTTAGGTCTGGTTGCAGACATCGCGTTGCTGCTTTATGTACTGATTGTACTTTGGATTATGGCTGGTCTTGGAAGCGTGCTGACTCTGCCTGGCATTGCAGGTATTATTCTGTCCATCGGTATGGCAGTTGACGCAAATGTCATCATCTTTGCAAGAATTAAAGAAGAGATTGCAGCAGGAAAGACTATTAGAGTAGCCGTTTCTCAGGGCTTTAAGAATGCGCTTACTACAGTCCTTGACGCACAGATTACAACTCTGATTGCTTCTGTGGTGCTTTATGAAATTGGTTCTACAGCAGTAAAAGGCTTCGCACTGACTCTGATGATTGGTATCATCGTAAGTATCTTTACAGCCGTTGTAGTAACCCAGCTTCTCATCGGTCTGGTTGCTGACAGCAAAGCCTTTGCAAAGAACAAGTTCTTTGGCGTAAACGAAGACGGCACAGAGAAGAAACTCTTAAAGAAAGAATTCAACTTTATTAAAAATAGAAAGATTTTCTATGGAATCAGCGCAGTGATTATTATTGCAGGTCTGATATTCTCTGTAGCAAGAGGATTCAACTATGGTATTGACTTCACAGGCGGTACTATGATTCAGCTTGATATGGGCAAAAAAGTTGCAACTGAAGAAGTACAGGACGCACTTGCTGAATATAATCTGGAAGACGTATCCATTGTGCTTAGCGGAGACAATCAGGAGCAGATTATCATTAAGACAACCAATGCTCTTGACAACGACGCAAGAGGCGAGGTAATTAAGACTTTAGAAAGCAAATTTGGTGTAACCGATAAAGATGTGCTGGCTTCTGAAGAGTTTGGCCCAACAGTCGGAAAAGAACTGAAGACCAATGCAGTGAAGTCCGTGCTGATTGCAGCAATCGGCATGCTGATTTATATTATTTTCCGATTCAGATCCTGGAAATATGGTGTTGCTTCTATCGCGGGCATTGCTCACGATGTTCTGATGGTGCTTGCATTCTATGCAATCTTCAATGTAACTATTAACAATCCGTTTATCGCAGGTATTCTGACTGTAGTAGGTTACTCCATCAACGATACCATCGTTGTGTTTGACAGAATCAGAGAGAATAAGAAACTTTACAAGAAGGACAACAATCAGGTGGTAATTGACCGCAGCATCAATCAGACTTTGAACAGATCGGTCATGACATCACTGACTACTCTGATTTGCATGGTACCGCTGTTTTTGATGGTATCGACGTCTATCAGAGAATTTGTAATTCCGCTTATGGTCGGCGTTTTGGTAGGTACTTATTCCTCCATCTTCCTGTGCAGCCCGCTGTTCTATGAATTCAGCAAGAATGAAGAAAAATCCAAGTATATGATTGCAGCACAGGCAAGCGAAAAGAAGAAAAATAAGAAATAAATTAACCAAAATTAGATTAAACTGATTGCAGGAGCAGAATAGACATTAATGGAAACAAAAGCAAAATTTTTAGAAGAAATTACCAGTATCAATAAAAATTATGACACCGATTTAATAGGGCGAGCCTTTGATACGGCTCGCACCTTGCACGATGGTCAGCTTCGTAAGAGCGGAGAGCCGTATCTGATTCATCCTATTGCTGTCGCCAAGTTATTGGCGCAGCTTGGTATGGACGAGGAAACCATCGTCGGTGGGCTTTTGCATGATGTCGTTGAAGACACAGAATATACCAGAGAGCAGCTCGTATGTGACTACAGTGAAGAGATTGCTCTCTTGGTAGATGGTGTCACTAAACTGGGAAGCATAAAATTTGACAGTAAAGAAGAGGCGCAGGCGGAAAATCTCAGAAAGATGTTTCTCGCCATGTCCAAGGATATTCGCGTACTGATTATCAAGCTTGCAGACCGTTTGCACAATATGCGGACACTGCAGTTTATGCGTCCTGAGAAAAAAATTGAAAAATCCAGAGAGACTCTTGATATTTATGCGCCTCTAGCAAGTCGTCTCGGTATTTATACTGTGAAATTTGAGCTGGAAGATTTGGCGCTTTCCTATCTTCACCCGGAAGAAGTAGGAAAGCTGGAGTCTGAAGTTACTGAGAAAAAAGAGCAGAGAGAACAATTTATCAATACAGTAATAGAGGAAATTAAAGAAGCACTGGACCAGATGAACATGCACTATGATATTTCTGGACGTTCCAAACATCTTTACAGCGTATATAAAAAAATGGTACTGCAGCACAAGCAGCTGGATGAAATCTTTGACCTGACTGCAGTTCGCGTTATTGTAGAAAATGTCAGGGATTGCTACGCTGTTTTAGGTCAGGTGCACACCATGTGGAAACCTATTCCGGGTAGATTCAAAGATTATATTGCCATGCCGAAACCGAACATGTATCAGTCGCTTCATACAACGGTACTGGGCGATAACGGTGAACCGTTTGAAATTCAAATCAGAACTTACGAAATGCACAGAGTTGCGGAATATGGTATTGCTGCTCATTGGAAGTACAAAGAGGGAAATACGAAAGGCGACCAAAATCATGAGGAAATGAAGCTGGCATGGGTGAGACAGACGCTGGAATGGCAAAGTGAACTGAACGATCCAAAGGAGTTTATGGAAACTCTTAAAATGGATCTTTTTTCCAGTCAGGTTTTTGTATTTACGCCAAAGGGAGAGGTCATCGACCTGCCGGCAGGTTCTACGCCGCTGGACTTTGCCTTTAAAATTCATACAGCAGTTGGCTGTAAATGTGTTGGCGCAAAAGTAAACGGAAAAATGGTCACCATCGACCATACCTTGAATAACGGAGATATCGTTGAAATTGTCACTTCTTCGAATTCAAGCGGTCCAAGTATAGATTGGTTAAAAATTGCCAAGAGTTCTACTGCTAGAACAAAAATCAGGCAGTGGCTTAAGAAAGAAAGTAAACCGGATGACGTCTCAAGAGGAAAAGACGCGCTGGATAAATATATTAGAAAGAAGGGCTTTGATCCACAGCTTGTGGGTAAAACAAGCTATCTGACAAAAGCGACCAAAGAGATGAATATCGCAACTCAAGATGAAGCTTATATGCAGATCAGTAAAGGCGGTACCATCTTAAGTAAATACGCAAATCTTCTGTTCGGCTATTTTAATGAAGATAAGAAGCTTGAGCAGAAGAGAGAAGAAAAGCAGAAAAAAATGCTGGAAAATGACGCTAAGAAGGAAAAAATGCAGCGTCACCAGCGAGAAAATCCCGGCATTATTGTCAAGGGAGCGGATAATTTGATGATTCGAGTTTCCCGGTGTTGTAATCCTGTTCCGGGGGATGATATTGTCGGATTCATCACAAAAGGCAGAGGCATTTCTGTTCACCGCAAGGACTGCTCCAATATCACTTCGCTTCCAGAAGGAGAGAAAGCAAGATTTATTGAAGTAGAATGGGAAGACCTGAAGGTCGGAAAATCCTATAATGCGGACATTTGTATTGCGGCAGGCGAGAGAAAGGGAATTTTTTCGGATATTTCCAGAGCTTGTGAAGATATGGACGTGAACATTTCCGGTGTCAATGCAAAGAGCGGAAAAGACGGCGTAGTCAATATCACTCTGACCCTGTCCATTGCCAGTACGCAGCAAATGCAGAGAGTATTGCGGACTCTGAGAAATGTCCAGAGTGTCACTAACGTTTATAGAGCAAGGAGTTAATGGACTTGCTCCAATTTACAAAGTAAATTGATGAGAAGTCCTTATGCTGTTGCACCCCAAGAGCGCAGCGATTGGCTAAGTGCAAGTCGTATAAGAAAGAGGAAAGAATATATGAACATTCTTAAATTTATTACCTGTCCGATTCAGGTAAACACTTATTTGGCTTTTGATGAAACCAAAAAGGGATTTATTGTAGATCCGGGTGGATACAGCCCGCTGCTGACCCAAAAAGCAAAGGAAGAGAATATTGAAGTAGAATACATCATTTTGACCCATGGTCATGCCGATCATATTGGTGGTGTCGATGACTTTTTAAAGGATTTTCCGAGTGCAAAAGTGGTCGCATATGAAGCGGAGAGAGAAATGCTGATGGATTCTAACCTGAACGTTTCTCTGGAAATCTGCGGAAAACCGATCATCGTTGATGCGGATATCTATGTGAAGGACCGAGAAAATCTAACGGTGGGAAACACTGCTCTTACCTTTATCCATACGCCGGGACACACCAAAGGCGGTATGTCCATCATTACAGATGGGGCAGTATTCAGCGGTGATACGCTGTTTCGCCAGTCCATAGGCAGAACTGATTTTTATGGTGGAGATTTTGGAGAAATCATCAATTCTATCAAGGAAAGACTTTTCGTGCTGCCGGACAACACCATGGTATATCCGGGTCATATGAGCGAAACTACGATTGGTTACGAAAAGGAGCACAATCCTTTTGTTAGATAAGATAAAGATTCAGATTTTTCATTTTGAAAAAAAATATTTATTAGAAGAAATGATCAAGATATTTCTTCGTCCTGACCAGTATGTTCTGGTTTCAGAGGATTATGTACAGCAAGATGGAGAAACGTTTCTTGTCTTTAATAAAGAAAATTTTTCTGATAAGAATCAGATTAAAAGACAGATTTACGATCAGCTATCTTCGCTGACCGGAGTATATCCCCAGTGGGGGATTTTGACTGGAATCAGACCGGTAAAGCTTACTGGGGAAATCTACGAAAAAGTCGGCAGTGAAAATGCTGTGCTTCAAATCCTTATGAGCGAGTATTATTTAACAGAAGAAAAGGCGAAACTGCTGATTGAGATGTATTTCCATCAGCAGAGGACATGCGGTAAAGCTGTACCGAAGTCTGCAGGCGTTTATATCGGCATTCCATTCTGTCCGACCAGATGTGTCTATTGTTCCTTTGCGTCCAATCAGGTAGCAGACAGTGAAATCGCCAGATATTTTGAGGCGCTTTTAAAGGAAATTGCCTATGTAGGAAGACGAATGCAGGAGTGCGGCATAATGGCGGAAACCATCTATGTGGGCGGCGGCACACCGACTACGCTGAGCGCAGAGCAGCTTAGAATTTTGCTGCAGACGATAAAACAAAATTTCGATTTGACGGCGCTTAGGGAATTGACTGTAGAAGCAGGACGGCCAGACACTATTACAGCGGAGAAGCTGATGGTGCTGAAAGAGGCAGGGGTAGATCGAATTAGCATCAACCCGCAGTCTATGCATGAAAAGACGCTGGAACGCATCGGAAGAAATCATAAACCGGAAGATATCATCAGCGCCTTTGAAATGGCGAAGAAACATAGATTTAACAGTATTAATGCAGATCTAATCGCAGGACTTCCGGATGAATCTGAGGAAGATTTTGCTAGATCACTGAAAGAGATTATCGCTCTTGCACCTGACAATATTACGGTGCACTGTCTTGCGGTAAAGCGGGCGTCCCGCCTTGTGGACATTGACAAGGATTTCCACTATAAACAGGCTGATCTTGTTTCTGCGCAGCTTTCTGAAAGCAGACAAATCCTCAAGGACGCAGGCTATATACCGTATTATCTGTACAGACAGAAACATATGGCTGGCGCTTTTGAAAATACAGGATACTGCAAAAAAGATAAAGACTGCATTTATAATGTGCGTATTATGGACGAACATCAGACGATTATTGCCCTTGGCGCGGGAGGAATCACCAAGGTTTACTACCCGGAGGAAAACCGTCTGGAACGTGTGCCCAATGTAACCAACTATCAGGAATACATAGCGCGTATTGAAGAAATGCTGGATAGAAAAGAGAAAAATTTATTTATGGAGGTAGAAAAATGGCAATCATAGCACCAAAAGGAACGAAGGATACGTTGCCTGCACAGGTGTACAAGTGGCAGTACGTTGAGAAAAAATTCTCCGAATTCTGCGATAAATACGGCTTCAAGGAAATCAGAACGCCGGCATTTGAACACACCGAGCTGTTTAAAAGAGGTGTTGGAGACACAACCGATATCGTACAGAAAGAAATGTACACCTTCGATGACTATGCAAAGAGAAGCATTACTTTAAAACCGGAAGGAACTTCACCGGTGGCGAGAGCTTTTATTGAACACAAACACTATGCAGAAGTGCAGCCGACCAAATACTATTATATTACACCGTGTTTCCGCTATGAAAAACCGCAGTCTGGAAGACTTAGAGCATTTCATCAGTTTGGTATCGAAATTTTCGGAACCACCAACATGCTGGCTGATGCAGAGGTTATCTGCCTTGGTTATGATTTCCTACACGACATGGGAATTAAGGACATCAAACTGAAAATTAACAGTGTGGGTTGTCCTTCCTGCAGACAGAAACATAGGGAGGCTCTGAAAAAATTCTTGGAGCCGGTTTATGACCAGCTTTGCAATACCTGCAAAGACAGATATGAGAGAAATCCGATGAGAATTTTGGATTGTAAATCGGAAATCTGTCAAGAATTAGTAAAAGATGCACCGGATATGATCGATTACCTTTGCGATGACTGCAAAACGGCATTCACTGATGTACAGAAGAACCTGGACGCTATGGGCATTGAATATATTGTGGATCCGAGAATCGTAAGAGGGCTGGATTACTATACCAAGACAGCTTTTGAGTTTGTAACAGATAGTAACGGAACACAAGGAACCGTATGCGGAGGGGGCAGGTACGACCACCTCATCGAAGAAATTGGCGGACCTCCGATTCCTGGCGTTGGTTTTGGACTGGGTATTGAGCGTCTTTTGATGCTGATGGAGGAAAATGGCGTTGAAATTCCACAGCCGGAGCCGCTAAAAGCCTTTATCGCTGTCATGGGCGAGGATGCAAAGGCATTCGGTCTCAAACTTCTTCGCCAGCTTAGAAACAAAGGTGTGAAAGCTGAGATGGATACTCTTGCAAGAAACATCAAGGGGCAGTTTAAATATGCCGATAGACTGGGCGCACAGTACACCGTAGTCATCGGCGATAACGAACTTGCTGAAGGCGTTGTTTCTGTAAAGGAAATGGCAACCTCCCAGCAGAGAGAAGTAAAATTAGAAGATCTGACAGAAGAATTAGCAAAATAGGAGAGATAAGAAATACATGGCAGAATTATTAAAGAGAACCCATTATTGCGGCGATTTACGCATTGCAAATGTAGATGAAGAAGTCGTGCTTAACGGTTGGGTTGCAAAACAGAGAAGTCTGGGTGGATTAATCTTTGCTGACCTTAGAGATAAGACCGGCATTGTGCAGATTACTTTCGACGATACGATTTCCGAGAAGGTTTTTAAAAGAGCAGAATCATTGCGTAGTGAGTATGTCATCGGCGTAAGAGGCATTGTAAAGGAGCGAAGCTCGAAAAACCCTAATATTCCGACTGGTGAAATCGAAGTGTTTGCAAAGGAACTTCTGATTTATAACGAATCAGAAACGCCGCCAATTTACATCAAAGACGATGACAATGTAGACGATAACCTTCGTTTAAAATACAGATATTTGGATTTGCGCAAGCTGAAAATGCAAGAGAACATTAGATTCAGACATAAACTTGCCAAGCTGACCCGGGATTATTTTGACGAAAACGGATTTACCGAAATCGAAACACCGATTCTAATCAAATCCACACCGGAAGGTGCCAGAGACTATCTGGTTCCGAGCCGCGTTAACGAAGGCAGATTCTATGCGCTGCCCCAGTCGCCGCAGCTTTTCAAGCAGCTTCTCATGGTCAGCGGCTGTGACCGCTATATCCAGATTGCAAAGTGCTTCAGAGATGAGGACCTGCGTGCAGACAGACAGCCTGAATTTACGCAGATTGACATGGAAATGTCCTTTGTAGATCAAGATGATGTGATTGCTATGCAGGAAGGCTTTTTAAAGAGAGTGTTTAAGGAGCTGCTCGATGTAGAAATCGCTGTGCCGTTTCCTAGAATCCCTTTCGATGAAGCTATGGAGCGTTACGGCAGCGACAAACCTGACACCAGATTTGGATTTGAACTAAAGTCTTTAAATGATGTGGTTGCCGGTACAGAGTTTAAAGTCTTTGCTGATGCGCTTGCCGCAGGCGGCGATGTCAGAGGTATCTGCATCGATAACGCTTCCGACAAGTTCAGCAGAAAGGATATCGACAAGCTTACAGAGCAGGCTAAACATTACGGTGCAAAGGGTCTGGTATGGCTGAGAGTAGAAGAAAACGAATATAAATCTTCCGTAAATAAATTCTTTACGCAGGAACAGCTTGCTGAGATTGCAAAGGTCTTTGACGCAAAGGTGAATGATCTGATTCTCATCGCCGCTGACAGAGCAAAAGTCGTATTTGACACTTTGGGATTCCTGAGAAGACATATTGCAGGCATTCTGGGACTCTTAGACGACAAGCAGTTCAATTTGCTGTGGGTAACGGATTTTCCGATGTTTGAAAAGGATGACGAAACAGGTGAACTGAAAGCAATGCACCATCCGTTTACACATCCGAGAACAGAAGACATTCCGCTTCTCGATACAGCGCCGGAAAAGGTTAAAGCGATCGCTTATGACATCGTAATGAACGGTGTAGAAGTAGGCGGCGGCAGCATCAGAATCCACGAAAAGGATTTACAGGCGAAGATGTTTAAGGCATTGAGACTGACAGAGGAGGAATGCCAGGAAAAATTTGGTTTTCTTCTAGAAGCTTTCAAATATGGCGCACCGCCGCACGGAGGTCTTGCTTACGGTCTTGATAGACTGGTTATGCTTCTTCTTGGCGAGCACAGCATCAGAGAAGTCATTGCATTTCCGAAGAACCAGAATGCACAGTGCATGGTCTGCGAAGCGCCGGGCGTTGTAGAAGAAGAACAGCTGACTGAACTAGGAATCAACTTGAGGTAATCATGAGTGATATCGGAATATTAGGCGGATCCTTTGATCCATTCCATAACGGGCATTTATCCATCGCAAAGGCTGCAATGCGCGAATGTGGCCTTTCGCAGATTATTCTTCTGCCTGCAAAGGTGCAGCCCTTTAAATTGGGACGTCACATGGCTGCAGAGGAGGACAGGGTCAATATGGTCAGTCTAATTGCCCATCAGAATCAAAATTTTGTTGTATCCACTGTGGAGGCATTCAGCGAAGAGATTTCTTATACTTATAAGACGCTGCAGACATTGAAATGTCAGTACCCCAAAGACCGCCTTCACTTTATTCTGGGTACAGACTCGTTTCTCAGTTTGGAAACGTGGTATAAGGGGGCTGATCTTTTGCGGGAGTTTCCTTTTGTTGTCGGTGTAAGACCTGGCTATAAGGAAAGTGAGACTATTGAGATGGTTGAGAAAGTACGCCGATGCTATGACGCAAAGATTAAAGTTTTGCACAACAAAATTTTGGAAGTATCTTCCACGGATATTAAAGAAAATATAAAAGCGGGAAAATCTATCAGATCGTTGGTACCTTTTCCGATAGAAAGGTATATTCATGAACACAGACTCTATCAAGACGTATATTGAGAAAAATTTTTCAGAGAAGAGAAAACTTCACACAGAAGGCGTCAGAGTTACTGCAATGAATCTTGCAAAAAAATATGGTGCAGATCCCGAAAAAGCAGAGGTTGCGGCATTGTTTCACGATATGTATCGGGGCGTTAGCGTCGATGTACTGAATTACTATGTAAAACATCTGGGACTTTCTGAAATCTATCTGAACAACGGCAATCTGGCCCACGGAAAAATTGCCGCTATCGTGATGGAACGGGATTTTGAGATAACAGATCCGGATATTATTAATGCGGTCAGCTATCATACGACAGGACGACCTGCCATGAGCGCGCTGGAAAAAGTAATCTATATTGCAGATGCCATTGAACCCAATCGAAATTATCCGGGTGTAGAGGAGATCCGACAGGCGGCAGAAGAAGATTTAGATAAGGCGTGTTTACTTTCTCTGAGCAGAACCATAGAATATGTTCGGCAGCAGGGAAATTTCCTTGATACAGACACTATTGCTGCCAGAGATTATTTACAGAAACAATATGCCATAAAGGAGAAGGAAAATGGACAATAAAAGTTTTGCGCTGCTTGCGGCGAAAACCTTAGATGACAAAAAAGCGCTTGATATTGCTGTCATCGATATCATGGAAAAAGCAACATTTGCAGACTATCTGGTGATTGCAACCGGTAATTCAGAAAGACAGGTAAATAGCCTGGTTGATGAAGTAGAAGATCAGTTTGCAAAAGAAGGACTTCTTGTAAAGAACATTGAAGGAAAGCAGAACTCCGGCTGGGTTTTGATGGACTTTGGCGATATCATCGTCAATATCTTTACGAAAGAAATGCGAGAAAAATATAATATCGAAAAGGTGTGGGGCGACTGCAGCTTTTTAGATTTGGAGGATTAATAAAAGCAATGAACGAAAAATACAACTTTAAAGAAATTGAAAGTAAATGGCAAAAGCACTGGAAAGAGAATGATTCTTTCAAAACTGACATTGATGAGAGCAAGGAAAAGTACTATGTGCTGGAAATGTTCCCTTATCCTTCGGGAAAACTGCACATGGGACATGTGAGAAACTATTCTATCGGTGATGTCATTGCAAGATGCAAGGCAATGCAGGGATTCAACGTGCTGCACCCGATGGGCTTTGACTCCTTTGGACTTCCTGCTGAAAATGCAGCGATTAAACACGGCGTGGAACCGAGCAAATGGACCTGGGACAATATCCACGAAATGGAAGCGCAGCTTGACCAGCTGGGGCTTGCTTATGACTGGGACAGAGAGGTGCAGACCTGCAATCCGGATTATTACAAGTGGATGCAGTGGATCTTTATTCAGTTCTACAACAAGGGCCTTGCCTATAAGAAGGAAAATCCTGTAAACTGGTGCCCGAGCTGCCAGACTGTACTTGCCAATGAGCAGGTTGTGGATGGCTGCTGCGAAAGATGTAAATCACCGGTTGGAAAGAAGAATCTTTCCCAGTGGTACTTCAAAATTACAGACTATGCTGACAGACTTTTGAACAACCTTGACAAGCTGGAAGGCTGGCCTAACAAGGTTAAGGTCATGCAGAAAAACTGGATCGGAAAGTCCATCGGTGCGGAAATCGATTTTACAATTGATGAAACTGATAAGTTGTTAAAAGTATTTACCACTCGCGCTGATACGCTCTTTGGTGTTACTTACATGGTTATGGCGCCAGAACACCCATATGTAATGGACCTTGTAAAGGGTACAGAATACGAAGCGCCAGTTCTTGCATATCTGGACAAAGTACAGCATATGAACGACATCGAAAGAACTTCCACCACCAACGAGAAGACTGGTGTATTCATCGGAAAATACGCAGTCAATCCGGTCAACGGAAAGAAAGTTCCGATTTTTATTTCTGACTATGTGCTGATGGGTTATGGAACAGGTGCCATCATGGCGGTACCTGCTCACGACCAGAGAGATTTCGACTTTGCAAAGAAGTTTGATTTAGAAATTATTCCGGTTGTAGATTCTAACAATCCAGAAATTGATGTTCATGACTTGAAAGAAGCCTTTGCCGCAGAAGGTACTATGATTAACTCTGGCAAGTTTGATGGTATGAACAATCAAGAAGCTATCGGTGCAGTTATCGAATGGCTTAGCGAAGAAGGTATCGGTAAGAAAACTGTCAACTACAGGCTCCGTGACTGGCTGATTTCAAGACAGAGATACTGGGGTACCCCGATTCCGATGATTTACTGCGAAGAGTGCGGCTGGGTGCCTGAAAAAGAAGAAAACCTGCCGGTACTGCTTCCGACCGATGTAGAATTTACAGGAAAAGGCGAATCTCCACTGACCACCTCCAAAACCTTTGGCAAGTGTACTTGTCCGAAGTGCGGAAAAGAAGCCAGAAGAGAGATGGATACCATGGATACTTTCTTGGATTCTTCCTGGTACTTCTTAAGATACTGCGATCCGAAGAATCAGGAAATAGCTTTTGCCAAGGACAAAGTCGACTACTGGATGGATGTTGACCAGTACATCGGCGGTGTAGAACATGCGATTTTACATCTGATGTACGCAAGATTCTTCCAGATGGCACTTTATGACCTGGGACTGACCAAACACGAAGAACCGTTCAAGAACCTGCTTACACAGGGCATGGTAAACAAGGACGGCAAGAAGATGAGTAAGTCACTGGGCAACGTTGTCAGCCCTGAAGAAATTATCAACAAATACGGCGCTGATACTGCAAGATTATTCATTCTCTTTGCAGCACCGCCGGAAAGAGAGTTGGATTGGTCCGATGCAGGGGTAGAAGGAAGCTACCGTTTCCTAAACCGTGTATATCGTCTGGTTTATGATTTCACCCAGAATTATCAGGGCACAGGTGGTGCATACGAAATCAAAACAGACGCAGATAAGGAATTGAATTATGTCCTCAATACTACTATCAAGAAAGTAACCGACGATGTAGGAGGAAGATTCAGCTTCAATACAGCCATCAGTTCTATTATGGAACTTGTCAATGCGCTGTACAGATATAAAGAATTGGAAGACGCAAACCAGGACTTCATGAAGAAGGCAATCGATACACTGGTTATCATCCTTTCACCGTTTACACCGCACATTTGCGAAGAAATGTGGCAGACTCTGGACGGCACTAAGACCTTGACCGAGGTTAGCTGGCCTGCATACGATGAAGCTGCACTGGTGAAAGATATGGTTGAAATTGTAGTTCAGGTGAACGGAAAATTAAAAGAGAAATTAAATGTAGCAAATAATTTAACAAGAGAAGAACTGGAAAAAACTGCGCTTTCTGATGACAAAGTAAAAGCTTTGACAGAGGGCAAGAATGTGGTAAAAGTCATTGCAGTCCCTAATAAGCTTGTAAATATTGTTATAAAGTAGAGGGGAGTATATGAGAGATTACAACAGTAAAAAGCCGCAAGCTAAAAAAGCGGCTGTCCGGAGACCGCAGAATAAAGAGGTTTTGCCGCTAAAGAAGTCTACGAAAAAATCCTCACCAAGAAAAAATGTAATGAGGACAGTGAAGCCTGCGCAGCAGACGAAAAAGGCAGAAAACCTGAAAGTTATTCCAATCGGAGGTCTCAATGAAATAGGTAAAAACCTGACGGTTTTAGAATATAAAGACCAGATATTACTCATTGACTGCGGCATGTCTTTTCCAGAAGATGAAATGTACGGCATTGATGTCGTCATTCCAGATTTCAGCTATCTGGTAAAGAATGCGAAAAAAATTGTAGGTATGGTAATTACCCACGGTCACGAAGACCATATCGGTGCAATCCCATATCTTTTAAAACAGATTCAGGTACCGATCTATGGAACCAGGCTAACCCTTGGACTCATAGAAAATAAACTGAAGGAACACGGACTGAAAGCAAAATTTCATATTGTAAAAGCTGGAGAAAAATTTAAAGTAGGAGAATTTAAGGTAGAGGCAATTAGAACTACTCATTCCATTGCGGACGCCATCTGTCTGTACATTCAGACACCGGCTGCGACCCTGTTTCATACAGGAGATTTCAAAATTGACTACACGCCGATTGATGGCGAACCGATTGATTTAGCAAAGTTTGCTGAAATCGGAAGACGCGGCGTAGATTTAATGCTTGCAGACAGTACTAATGTGCTCAGAAAAGGCTACACTGCCTCTGAACGAGTGGTAGGTCAGACGCTGGATGGTATTTTCAGAGAGGCAAAGAATCGAATTATTATTGCCACTTTCTCTTCCAACGTCCATAGAGTACAGAAAATTGTAGAACTTGCTGCAAAATACGGCAGAAAAGTAGCTGTTTCCGGCAGAAGTATGGACAATGTAGTAAATCTGGCAAGTGAACTTGGCTATCTGCATTTTCCTGCAGGCACCTACGTAGACCTGAATAAGACCAGAAATATTCCTGACAACCAGTTGGTGATTATTACTACGGGAAGTCAGGGTGAACCGATGTCTGCGCTGTCGAGGATGGCAAATGATGAGCATCGCAGTGTAAAGCTGAAAAAGGGCGATACTGTGATTCTGTCTTCGACGCCGGTTCCGGGAAATGAAAAGACCGTATCAACGGTCGTAAACAGACTTTACGAAAAAGAAGTAGAAGTCATCTATAACGATATAGCGGATATTCATGTTTCCGGTCACGCCTGTCAGGAAGAACTGAAGCTGATTCATACGCTGATCAAACCAAAGTTTTTCATGCCCGTACACGGTGAACACAGACATTTAGTGCAGCATGCAGCTCTGTCTGAATCCATAGGCATGAAAAAGAAGAATATTTTTATCTTGTCTAATGGAGATCAGCTCACTGTGGATAAGCGCAATGCAACGAAGTTCCAGAATGTTGTCAGCGCAGAAGATGTATTGGTTGACGGTCTGGGTGTGGGTGATATTGGAAATATCGTTCTTCGGGACAGAAAACTGCTCTCCGAATCCGGTTTGATTATTGTGGTTGCAGCCATCGACAGAGCTAGCGGAGAGGTGATTTCAGGACCAGATATTGTTTCTCGTGGCTTTGTCTATGTCAGAGAGAACGAGGATCTAATCAACGATGCCAGAGCTGTGGCAAGACAATCTCTGGAAGATACTCTATCGGGAAATGGCAGCAAAGACTGGAGTGCCATTAAGAACAACGTAAGAGAAGACCTTCGGAAATTCATCTTCCGAAAAACCAAGAGAAGTCCAATCATCCTTCCGATTTTTCTGGATGTATAATGGTCCTGCCCCAAGAAAACGAGCGAAGCGAAGTTTGCTTGGCAAGGCAGACCTTATGCTTTTGCGTCCCA